>NZ_WHJF01000049.1:0-48900 GCF_011682185.1 Massilia genomosp. 1 | reverse complement strand
AAGGCCATCCGGTATATGCCATATTCTCCAGGGTGAAAACGTTCGGAAAAGCCGATGTGGCGCAATGGGCATTGAAACATCTGGCAGCAGCGAGTATCGTCGTCTCCGATGGTTTGAACTGCTTCACCGCAGTGCAGGCGGCCGGTGCAAAGCATGAGCCATCGGTCGTGGGCACGGCCCGCAAGAGCAGCGCAATGCCGTGTTTCAGATGGATAAATACCGTTCTGAGTAACCTGAAAACCGCCACCGGCGGAACCTACCATGCTTTCGATTTCGATAAATATGGTTTTCTCTATCTGGCCGAGGCTCAGTATCGATTTAACCGGCGCTTCGATTTGTCGATCATCTTGACGCGCCTCTTGTACGCTGCTGTCGCTACCGGCAACCGAACCGAAGCGTGGTGTCGGTTAGCTGAAGATCAGCGCTAATCACCAAAAACAATGGGCTCATCCAGCAATTGGTGTACTGCGCGATGCAAGGCGACGCGATGTGCTGATTTGCTTGGCTTGCCAGACTGCATCAGGTTGACTGGGGTGGTGTTCATTGGATGCTCCTTGTGAAATCGATGGAAGGACCACGATAAACACTCACGCAACGTGAGGGTCAAGCACAAAGTTCGCCAATCTGGTCGCGCGCCGGCAGCCTATCGTCAATGCGGTCATTCTGACGACAGTTCCGCGCTTGCACTGCGCAGGTAGCAGCGCGAGATGCCGGACAGGGCCAGGCCCACTTGTAAAACCGGTTCGCTTTTGACTGCAATGAGCAGCTTGGCCTTGATGGCGGGGTCATCATTGGATGCGTAGTCAAGCAAGCCACGCCAGCGCTGCACCAGGTCGCGTACACGCACATCGTCGAACGGCACATGAGCGCGCGCCAATGCCTCTATGGCGTCATCGAGCGCTTGCCAGTCACGTGTACGGACAAGGCGTAATTGGGCGTATTCCTCGGATGTCAGGTATTTCAGGAATGCTGTTTTTCGGCATTGCACGGCCGCATGGAAGAAGGCGAGTACTGCAGGATCGATCCGGCTTTTGGCCACAGCGATTGGCTCTTGCTGAAGCATGGCATCCCAGCGCTGCAACAAATCGATGTTGCCATCCATCCATTGCAACGATATTTCAATCCAGCGCAGGGCAAGCCGCTGCGCAACTGCCGAATCCGGCGGATTCCCATCTTGGATGGCTTGTTGCATTTCCGTGATCAATGGGGGCCAAAGCGCTTCATCGCGCCGCCAGTTCTCGAACAGCATGCGCAATTCAGTGGCAGAAAAATACTGGCTATGCGTCGCCATCAGCGAGAGCGTTGTCAACCAATCGCCCGATTCCGGCGGTACGCCTGACGCGACGCGTTTTTGAATGAGCAATAACTGACTGCGCAAGCGCAGGGCCTTGTCAATGTCCTGGTCCACTGCTTCAAGTTGGCGGGCAATGACGTCCGGGAGAGATTTACCCTGCTCAGCCAATGCTGTTTGAATGTCGTCCAGCGACAGGCCGAGATGGCGCAGGGCTTGGATGGTGTGAAGCCGTTCAATGTCTGCCGCGTTGTATAGCCGATATCCTGCATCCGATCTGCCGGATGGATGAAGCAAGCCGATATCGTCGTAATGATGTAATGCGCGGACGGTCAGTCCTGCACGACGCGCTAACTCGCCAATTTTAAGCAGCATCGATTCCTTGCGGTCGGGGACTGAGAATATAGCCGGGTCAATTTTTCTTGCGTATCAGCGGCAGGGCGGATCTTGACAATCATGCGCATTGCATCAGAGGAAGCGCGGAAGCGGAACCACCGCCGATGCGTGTACCGGTGCGCGTTGCAAGGATAAACGGCTCCCATCCGCCTGGCGGATCCCACTGCCCGCTGCCTTCGATATGCGTCGGCGTGACGGCGTGTACCAGCACGCCGTCAATGCCGAGATCGGCGGTTTTCCATCGCAGCGCGCCGTCCGGCCCGAAGGCGAACAGCTCGGACGCGGAGCTGGCCAGGAGGCGGAAATCATCGCCGGACGTTTGCAATTGCGCAGCATCGTAGAAGTCGCAAAAATACCCGTCCAGCTGGTGCATCACCACGTCTTCTGTCACGCAATCGACAATGAAGATGCGCCCTCCGTAGCCGATATACGCTTTGGTGCCGTCCATCCGGACTGCCTGGAAGCAGATGCATTCGACAGCCGAAGCCACATCGATTCGCAGGCGAGCGCCGCAATCCCAGTCTACGGCAACGCGCGCGGCGATCGCAGCCCCAGGGCGATCAGCCCCTACCAGAAGGGCTCTGGTCAACAAGGATACATCGTGTTCTTCTAAAAACGATATCGTCATGGTTTCTTCTCATTAATTCTTGCAACGACCTTGCCGGCAAGCGGCGGGCGGGCCAGGATTAGTGTGCGGGAGCGGGCATCGCGGCCTGGGTGGCCGGCGCCTCGTCCTTCACCAGGCACCACAAGGCCGCCGAGATGGCCAACGAGGCGCCGCAAATGATGTACAAGGTGCTCTGGTCCGGCACCCGTTTCAGAACGAAGCCGACGCCCGTGGACGACATCAACTGCGGCAGCACTACCGACAGGTTGAACACGCCCATGAAAAATCCCATGCGGCTCTTGTCCACCTTGTCGCTCATGATAGCAAACGGCAGGCTGACAATGGCGCTCCAGCCGATGCCGACCACCGCCATTAGCGCGTACAGCATCATCGGCGTGCGCGCCGTGGCCGCAATCAAAAAGTACCCGACCGCCATGATGGCGACGCAAGCGGCCTGCGTGTGTACGCGCCCGATGCGGCGCGCCAGGGGCGCCAGCACCAGGGCCGGCAGCAGGAAGCCGACGGTATTCATGACCGCGAAGCTGTAGGCGATAATCTGCCCGCTCATCGCGTCCGCCGCCTTGGTCGCGAGCCCCGCCGGCACCAGCTTCTGCTGGATAAAGCCGTAGGTGTAGACGAACATCGACTGCACCCCAAGCCACGCAAAGCCGTGCGCGATGTAGATGCGCCACAGCTGGCCCCAGTCGGCCCTGGTGGCCACGGCGGTCTCGGTCTTTTTTACGACCTCGCGTTCTTCCTTGATGAAGAACATCGGCACCACCGAAAACACGAACACGATGCCCGCGCCGACCGAAATGAGCACGTCATTGCCCAAGGTCGCACCGATCACATACGCCATCACGCCGAAGAAGCCTGAGACGGTCTGCATCCAGGTGTAGCCGCGCGTGCGCGCTTCGCCTTCCGGGGTCAGGTCGGCGATGATCGAGCGGGTCGGGTTGAAGCTGATATTGATCGACAGGTCCAGCGTGAGCGCGATGATCACCGCCACGATGAGGATATTCTTGATGCCCAGCAGGTGGCTGACCACGTCGATGCGCGGCAGCAGGAACACCATCAGTGCGGCCAGGGTCCCGCCGATGAGGATAAAAGGCCGCCGTCGTCCGCCCCAGAACCAGGCGTCGTCGCTGATCAAGCCGATGATCACCTGGCCAAAGATGCCGGCCAGCGGCCCGGCCGCCCAGACGATGCCGATTTCGTCGATTTTGAGGTTGAAGCGCGTGCTCAAAATCCAGCTCAGGGCCGAAATCTGGATGCAGAGCGCGAATCCCATGGCCGTCGACGGCAGGCTCAGGGTCGCATAAAAAGAATTGTTCAGGCGCTTCTGCATGTCCAGCATCATGTCCCCATCTCGTTCTGTTATTTGACTACAAAACCGCGAATTTGTTGTGTGATTTACCCGGCTTCCTGCGGCGATTCTACTATGGAACTGTTTAGATTGACACTTGGAAATCGCCATGTTATTTTCCTACAAATAGAATGCGTAGCCAAACGCCTGGAGACTCCCGATGCAGATGCAATTCCCGCCAATCAAACCGCGCCTGAGCTTCTGGCAGTTGTGGAACATGAGCTTCGGCTTCTTTGGCATCCAGTTCGGGTTTGCCCTGCAAAACGCCAATACCAGCCGTATTTTCTCGACCCTGGGCGCGAACGCCGACGACCTGCCGCTGTTCTGGCTCGCCGCGCCGATGACCGGCCTGCTGGTGCAGCCGGTGATCGGCTACCTGAGCGACAACACCTGGCACCCGTTCTGGGGCCGGCGCCGACCCTTCTTCTTCCTCGGCGCCTTCCTCGCCACCGTCGCCATGTTCCTGATGCCCAATTCCTCGTCGCTGTGGATGGCGGTGTTCGTGCTGTGGATGATGGACGCCTCGATCAACGTGTCGATGGAGCCGTTCCGCGCTTTTGTGGGCGACAAGCTGCACCCGGTCCAGCAGACCTCGGGCTTTGCGATGCAAACCTTCTTCATCGGCTGCGGCTCGGTGATCGCCTCGCTGCTGCCGACCATCTTCACCGAGTGGTTCAACGTCAGTAATATCCCGGTCGCCGGCGGCATCCCGGACACGGTGCGCTACTCGTTCTATGCCGGCGGCCTGGCCTTTATCGGCGCGGTGTCGTGGACCGTCATCACCACGCGCGAGGCGCCGCCGGAAGACATGCAGGCGTTCCGCGCCGAGGTCGAAAAGCGCAAGGGCACCTTGACCGCGCTGCGCGAGATCCTTGGCGGCTTCACCACCATGCCGCGCACGATGGTGCAACTGGCGAGCGTGAGCTTCTTTTCGTGGCTGGCGCTGTTTACGATGTGGGTCAACACCACCCCGGCCGTGGCCGAAAACGTCTTCGGCACGGTCGACGCGCAGTCGGCCGCCTTCCAGAGCGCCGGCAACTGGGTCGGCGTGATGTTCGCGGTGTATAACGGCGTGTCGGCCATTGCCGCTTTCATCCTGCCGGTGATCGCGCGCCGCACCAACCGCAAGATGACGCACCTGGCCTGCCTGGTCATCGGCGGCATCAGCCTGGCCAGCATTTTCTTCATCACGCAAAAAGAGATGCTGCTCATTCCGATGGTGGGCGTGGGCATCGCGTGGGCCAGCATTCTCACCGTGCCGTATGCCATCCTGGCCGGCGCGTTGCCGGCGCAGCGCATGGGCTTTTACATGGGCGTCTTCAATTTCTTTGTCGTGATCCCGCAGATTATCGGCGGGGTGATTCTTGGGCCGATCAGCAAGGCCTTGCTGGGCGGGCGTCCGGTGGCGACCTTGCTGCTGGCCGGCGCGTGCATGGCCATCGGCGGCTTGCTGACCGTGTTCGTGACCGATAAAGGCGAGCAGAAAACCTAAGGTGGCGTCGAAATTTTCCTACCTGTCGTATCGTATTGTTAACAGACAGGAGTAAAAATGACCATCCACACAGTAAACACCACGGCGTTTGCCGGACAACGCCCCGGTACGTCCGGCTTGCGCAAGAAGGTCAGCGAGTTCCAGCAAGCCGCTTACCTCGAAAACTTCGTGCAGTCGATCTTCAATACGCTCGGCGACTGCGCCGGCCAGACGGTCGTTGTCGGCGGCGACGGGCGCTATTTCAACCGCCACGCGATCCAGGTCATCCTGCGCATGGCGGCGGCACATGGCTTTGCCAAAGTGCTGGTGGGGCAGGGCGGCATTCTGTCGACGCCGGCCCTGAGCTGCGTCGTCAGGAAGCGCGGCGCGTCCGGCGGCATTGTGCTCTCGGCCAGCCACAATCCCGGCGGACCCGATGGCGATTTCGGCATCAAGTACAACATCGCCAACGGCGGCCCGGCGCCCGAAAAAATCACCGACGCCATTTACGAGCGGACCAGGGTGATCACCGAATACCGCATCAGCGACGCCGGCGAGCTCGATCTCGATGCCATCGGCGGCGCGCGCATCGAACAGATGGACGTCGAAGTGATCGACCCGGTTGCCGACTACGCAGCCCTGATGGGCGAGCTGTTCGATTTTGCAGCCATCAAGGCCCTCTTCGCGCGCGGCTTCACGATGCGCTTCGACGGCATGCACGCCGTCTCCGGTCCGTATGCGCACGCGATTCTCGAAGGCTTGCTCGGCGCCCCCACCGGCACCGTCATCAACGGCACGCCCCTGGAAGACTTCGGCGGCCACCATCCCGACCCCAATCCCGTCAATGCGGCCGAACTGGTGGCGCTGATGTCGGCGCAAGACGCGCCGGACTTCGGGGCGGCGTCGGACGGCGACGCCGACCGCAACATGATCGTCGGGCGCGGCATCGCCGTCACGCCTTCCGACAGCCTGGCCATCATCGCCGCCAATGCGGGCGTCGCACCCGGCTACCGCGGCGGCATCAAGGGCATCGCCCGCTCCATGCCCACTTCCACCGCGCCTGACCGGGTGGCGCAAGCGCTCAAGGTGCCGTGCTACGAAACGCCGACCGGCTGGAAGTACTTCGGCAACCTGATGGACGCCGGCATGGTGACCCTGTGCGGCGAAGAGAGTTACGGCACGGGTTCAAGCCATATCCGCGAAAAGGATGGCTTGTGGGCGGTGCTGTTCTGGCTTAACCTGCTGGCCGCGAGCGGCAAGCCTGTGGAGACGCTGGTGCGCGAGCACTGGGCGCGCTTCGGCCGTAATTACTACTCGCGCCACGACTACGAGGCGGTCGAGTCCAAGGCGGCCGAAGAACTGATGACGCACCTGCGCGAGCAGTTGCCCGCACTGGCCGGCCAGGTCATCGACGGCTACACTGTCGATTTCGCCGACGATTTTGTTTACAAGGACCCGGTCGACGGCAGCATCGCCAGCAAGCAGGGCGTGCGCATCGTGATGACCGATGGCTCGCGCATCGTGTTCCGCCTGTCCGGCACCGGGACCGAAGGCGCCACCATTCGTCTTTACCTCGAACGCTACGAGGGCGACGTGGCCATGCACGACATGCCGGCGCAGGAAGCGCTGGCCGGTTTGGCGGCGATCGCCGACCGGCTGGCCGGCCTGCACCAGCGTACGGGGCGCGACCGGCCGACGGTCACCACCTGATTCACTTTAATCACCAACAGCCAACAGGGAATACATGAAATTTTCCGCACTTGCAGTCTCACTGGCGCTCACTTTCGGCGCTGCCCACGTCAGCGCCGCTCCGCCCGTGGCGCGCACCCCGTTTGTGTGGGAAAACGCGACTGTGTATTTCCTGTTGACGGACCGCTTCAACAACGCTAACCGCGCCAACGACCTGGCCTACGGCCGCAAGGCCGACGCCGCACCGCTGCGCGGCTACATGGGCGGCGACCTTGCCGGCGTGACCGCCAAGATCAAGGAAGGCTATTTCAAGGAGCTGGGCGTCGATGCGATCTGGATCTCGCCGCCGGTCGAGCAGATTCACGCCGGCACCGATGAAGGCACCGGTAAATCCTACGGCTTTCACGGCTACTGGGCGCGCGACTTCACCAGCATCGACGCCAATCTCGGCAACGAAGCGGACCTGCAGGAACTGGTCGATACCGCGCACGCCAACGGCATCCGCGTGCTGCTCGATGTGGTGATGAACCATACCGGACCGGTCACGGCATCGGACCCGGTATGGCCGAAGGACTGGGTGCGTACCGCGCCGGTGTGCGCCTTCAAGGATGCGCGCACCACCATCGACTGCACCCTGGTAAAGAACTTGCCGGATTTCCGCACCGACGCCGACCGCCCGGTCGCACTGCCGCCGGCGCTGGTGGCCAAGTGGAAGGACGAAGGGCGCTACGAGCGCGAAGGGGCGAGCCTGGATGCCTTCTTCAAGGAGACCGGCTACCCGCGCGCGCCGCGCTACTACCTGATGAAGTGGCACGCGGACTGGGTGCGCAAGTACGGCTTCGACGGCTTCCGCGCCGACACGGCCAAGCACGTCGAACCGCGCGTGTGGAAGGAGCTGAAAAAGGTCGCCAGCAAGGCTTTCGAGGACTGGAAGCGCGACAACCCGTCCAAGCGCCTCGGCGACGGCAAGTTCTACATGACAGCCGAAGTCTATAACTACTCGCTGCGCCACGCGCACCAGTTCGACATGGGCGGCGAAACCTTTGTCGACTTCTACGACAATGGCTTCGACAGCGTGATCAATTTCAGCATGACGTCGGACGCCAGGGGCGGCTACGACGCCATGTTCGGCCGCTATGCGGCGCTGCTGGCAGGGCCGCTGCGCGGCTATTCGGTGATGAATTATCTGAGCTCGCACGATGACGCGGCGCCGTTCGATCCGGCGCGCACGCGTCCTTACGACTCGGCGGTCAAGCTGCTGCTCTCGCCGGGCGCGGCGCAGATCTATTACGGCGACGAGACCGCGCGCCTGCTCACTTACCCGGGCGCGAAGGGTGATGCGGTGCTGCGCTCATTCATGAACTGGGATGAACTGGCCAGCAACGCGCAGCGCGACGGGTATCGGATCGCGGAGGTGCGCAAGCATTGGGGGATCATCGGCCGCTTCCGCCAGATGCATCCGGCGGTGGGCGCGGGCGAGCACCGCAAGCTGCTGGCGACGCCGTACGTGTTTGCGCGCACCTACGAGAAGGATCGGGTCGTGGTGGGGCTCGACCTGCCGACCGACAAGTCGACGCCGATTGTGGTGGCGCCGATTTTCAGGGATGGCGAGTCGGTGACCGATTACTACTCGGGCAAGAAGGCCGTGGTGGCGGGCGGGAAGGTTGATTTCCACACCAGGAACGGCATTGTACTGATCGCGAACTGATGCGCGTGCCCCTGCCTGGGCAGGGGCATTTCATACTATTCATACAATAGGGTATGCTACGCGCGACTGCCCGAACTGCCCGAACTGTCCGAAGTGACCGCGATGACCAAAGAAAACGATTCAGAACAAAAGTACAGCCGTACCGCCTATGCCGACGGCCCCCGGCTGCTGGCCGACATTGGCGCGACCCACGCGCGCTTTGCCCTCGAAACCGCGCCCGGCGTCCTGCGCTCGGTGCGCGTGCTCAAGTGCGACGACTTCCCCGGCATCGTTCCGCTGCTGCATACCTACCTGGCCGACCACGCCGGCATCCGCATCAATCACGCCGCCTTCGCCCTGGCCAATCCGATCAGCGGCGACATGATCCGCATGACCAACCGCGACTGGCAATTCTCCACCGATGAAGTGCGCCGCGAACTGGGCCTGAACACCCTGCTGATCGTGAACGACTTCACCGCCCTGGCGATGTCGCTGCCCGGCCTGTCCGGCGCCGATTTGATGCAGGTCGGCGGCGGCACGCCGGCCGCCAACGCCGTCATCGGCGTGGTGGGACCGGGCACCGGCCTTGGCGTGTCCGGCATGATCCCGACCGTCGACGGTTTCGTCACCCTCGGCAGCGAAGGGGGGCACGTCAATTTCGCCCCGGCCGATGAGCGCGAATTCGCGATCCTCCAGTACGCATGGAAGGAATGGACGCACGTGTCGAACGAGCGCCTGATTTCCGGCCCCGGCATGGAACTGATCTACCGCGCGCTGGCCCAGCGCAACGGCGTGCAGGCCGCGCCACGCACCTCGCCCGAGATCATCACCGGCGCGCTGGACGAGAACGACGCGCTCTGCCTCGAAGTGCTCGAGTGCTTTTGCGGCATGCTCGGCGGCGCCGCCGCCAACCTGGCGGTCACGCTCGGCGCCTTTGGCGGCATCTTCATCGGCGGCGGCATCGTGCCGCGCATGGGCGAGTGGTTCCTCACATCGCCGTTCCGCGCACGCTTCGAGGCCAAAGGGCGCTTTTCGTCCTACCTGGGCCAGATCCCGACCTACGTGATCATGATTCCCAACCCGGCCTTCATCGGCGTGGCGACGATCCTCTCCGAACATCTGCGCGGTCGCAGCGGCGCAAACACGCTGATGGAGCGCGTGCAGCATCTTCAGCACGAGCTGTCGCCCGCCGAGCAGCGCGTGGCCACGCTGGTGCTGGAACACCCGCGCAAGGTGCTGGGCGAGCCGATCGCCGAAATCGCGCGCCTGGCCGACGTCAGCCAGCCGACCGTGATCCGCTTTTGCCGCTCGCTGGGATTTTTGGGCCTGGCCGACTTCAAGCTCAAGTTCGCGAGCAGCCTGACCGGCACCATCCCCGTGCGCCACAGCCAGGTGCGCGTGTCCGACAGCACGCACGACCTGTCGGCCAAGGTGATCGACAATACGGTGTCGGCGATCCTGAAATTCCGCGACCAGCTCGATGTGGTCTCGATCGACCGCGCCATCGCGCTGCTGCGCAAGGCCAACCGGGTCGAGTTCTACGCCATGGGCAACTCGCGCGTGGTGGCGCTCGATGGCCAGCACAAGTTCTTCCGCTTCCGCATTCCCACCTCGTCGTACGGCGACTCGCACCTGTTCACCCTGGCCGCCGAACTGCTCAAGCCGGGCGACGTGGTGATCGCCATTTCCACCTCGGGCCAGTTGCCGGAATTGCTGGCCGCCGTGGATGCGGCGCGCGCCACCGGCGCCGATGTCATTGCGATCACCAGCAGCAAGTCGGCGCTGGCGAAGCGGGCGACGATTTGCCTGGCGGTCGATCACAGCGAAGACAGCACCAGCTTCCTGTCCATGATCTCGCGCGTGCTGCAGCTGCTGCTGATCGATATTCTGTCGGTCGGGATTTCGCTCGGCGCGCAGGGCATTGACTCGGCCGATCACGACAAGAAGCGCTCGCTGATCTCGCACCTCGATATCTAGCTCTACTCCACGAACACCACGGCGCTGCGTGCGGGGATGGTAAAACGTCCCGCCGCGCTGTCGTAGGTGCTGGTCGCGGCGCGTTGGTCAGCCGCTGTGGGCGCCGCATGCACCGGATGCAGGCGCAGGCGCTTGCCGCGTAGTTCGGCCACATCCAGGGTGTGCGCCAGCTTGTCCACATTGATGAAGTACGCCACGCCGGCGAAACCGGCGCCGGCGTAACCCTTGCCGTCGATATGCGCCGCGATCACGGCGGGCTCCTGCGTCGGCCCGGTATTGTAAAAGCGCAGGCGCTGCCCGATGTCCTGCGCGCTGCGCATGCGGAACAGCGTGGAACTGGCGCGGATCGACAACAGGTCCCGAAACGCATCGCGCGTAAAGGCGATGTCGGCCGGCGTGGGCTTGAGCGCGGCGTTCGCCAGCAAGGGCTTGATCAGCGCATAGTCTTTGCCGTTGTCGTCGGCTGGCGGCGCGCCGGCGCCGAAGTAGTTATCCTGGTAGGTCCAGTCGATGCGGTTGAACCAGTCGCCGGAATTGAAGCTGTTGCGGTCCAGCGACTTCGAACGCAAGGTGTCGATCCCCGCGTGGAAGTAGGCCACGCCCTGGCTGAACGCGTTGATCGCCGCCCCCAGCACCTGCACGCGTGCGCGTTCGGCGCCGGTGGTTGCCAGCGGGAGCTTGTACACGTTCATGTCGTACAGGGTCTGGTTGTCGTGATTCTCGACGTAGTTGACCGCCTCGCCCGGTTCGCTGGCGTAGCCCGCCGGCTGGCCGTTGTAGTCGATGGCGGCCAGTTGCAAGGTGCTGTCCTTCCAGGTCTGCATGACGTAGCTGCGCACTGAACCGGCCAGCCCCACGCGCACCATGTCGGCCGCCTGCATCAGGTCCGCTGGCGCGCGCTCGCCAGCGAGCGCATTCGGGTCGTACACAAGCCCGTTGATGTAGCCCTGGCGCCGGACCATGTCTTCTCCCGTATCGGCCGCCGAGCCGCCGCGCACATGGTCGCGTGCGCGGTCGCTGAAGGTGCCGATGCCGCTGCCGTTGAGCGACAGTTGCGAGGCCTGCACGAAGCGCGCGCCGTCGGCCACCTCGCCGAAGTTCCAGCCTTCGCCGATCAACTGCACGTGACGCCTGGCGGCGCCGTTCACGCGTGCCTGCAACTGCTCCATCACCGCGCGCGGCTGGTGGCCCATCAGGTCGAAGCGGAACGAGTCGATCTTGTATTCGCGCGCCCACAAGGCGGCCGAGTCGATCATCAGCTTGCCCATCATGCGGTTTTCGGTGGCGGTGTTGTCGCAGCAGGTCGATTGCTCGACGCCGCCGGCCGCATTCAAGCGGTGGTAGTAGCCGGGCACGATGCGGTCGAGGACCGATTTTTCCTTCTGGCCGGAAGCGAAGGTGTGGTTGTAGACCACGTCCATGCCGACCCGCAGGCCGGTCCGGTGCAGGTTCATCACCATCTGGCGCAGCTCGATGATGCGGCGCGCGCCATCGAACGCGTCGCTCGCGTAGCTGCCCTCCGGCGCGTTGTAATGATACGGATCGTAGCCCCAGTTGAAGCAGTCGGTCGCCGCCGTCCGCCTGACCAGCGTCTGCTGCGTCTCGCCATCGGCCGCGCCCGCGGGAGCAGGCTGCGCGCAGCCGCGCTCTGGAATGCTGGCGATGTCGTACACCGGCAGCAGGTGGATGTCGGTCATGCCGGCGCGGGCCAGGGCGGCAAGGTGCTTCATGCCGTTCGAACCGGCTTGGGAAAAGGCGGCGTACTTGCCGCGACTGGCCGCCGGCACGGTGGCGTCGTTGATCGAAAAATCGCGCACGTGCAGTTCGTAGACGACCATGTCGGTCTGCGCTTTCACGGTCGCGGGCGGCGTCGACTTGTCCCAACCGGCCGGCTTGAGGCGCGCCGACGAAAGCTTGGCGATATAGCTGCGTTTCGAATCGGCCGTCAGGCTGACCGAGTACGGGTCGGTCACCATGTTGCGGACCAGGCCCGCGCCATCGGCCACCACGTCGACGGCATAGGTATAGTATTTGCCGGACAGGTCGCCTTTTCGCGTGGCGCTCCAGATGCCTGTGGTGCGGTCGAAGCGCATCGCATCAAGCGCCTTTGCGCGCCCGCCGCCGCTGTCGTAGGTGCAGAGAGCTACGCGTTGCGCGGTCGGCGCCCACAGCTTGAAGGTGGTGTCCCGGTGCGATGGCGCGGCGCCGAGATCGTCCGCCAGTTCCGCAGCCGCGTAAAGATCGTCGAGCGCGCCGGCCGCCTGCAACCTGGTCGCCGCGCCTACTTTTCCGTTGGCGTCTTCCTGCACCAGGACCAACTGCTGGCGGTGCAGGTCGGGCAGGCGCGCCAAGTCGGATGCCGCCACGGCGAGCAACACGCCTTTGCCCACATACTTGAAGCGCTGCGCCAGGTCCGGCGCCAGTGCGTCCTTGTAAGGGGCGAGCGACAGTGCGCCGGCAGCGCCGCTGACCATGCCGCCGCTCGGCGCGACGATGCGCCCGTCGGGTGAGTAGTACAGCTTGAATCGCCCCGTGTTCTCCACTCCCGGCCACTGCGCGAGCCGCCGGTCCAGCCAGACGGCGCGTGCCTCGATGCCGCCGCGCGCCGGCCGCACGATCGTTTGAAAATGATCGCTGTCGCACACCGCTGTCGTTTGCGCGGCCGATGCCGACGCGCTCGCGCCGGCGAGAACTGCGGCACTCAAAAGTGAAAAGGTCATCTGGCGTCCGGTGTCGTCGTTATACAAGCGCCGGGGCAGCGAGTATCTTTGCTACACCTCGATGTCGCCCAAGCCCCCGGTTTTTGCATATTATCGGCGACTTTGTAGTGAGGTTACATTTTTCTTCCCGGGGCGAGCTGATATTTTTTGAGCTTGTCGTACAGGGTTTTGCGCGGCACGCCGAGTTGGTCGGCGGCGGTGGCGACGTTGCCATCGACCGCATCAAGCTTTCGTGAGATCAGTTCACGCTCATACGCGTCGAGCTGCTGCGGCAGGCTCAGGGCGGCGCCGGCGAGGGGAGCGGCGACCGATGCCGGCGCCGCCGTGGCGACGATGCCGAGCACCAGCCGCTCGGCGAAGTTGCGCAGTTCGCGCACATTGCCCGGCCACTCCGCCGCCTGCCACTGACGCATTTGCTCACTGCTCCACTGCGGCGCCGCACGTCCGTAGCGCTGCGCCGCATCCTGCGTAAAGTGCGCCATCAGCAGGGCGATGTCGTCGCGCCGTTCGTTCAGGCGCGGCAAATCGATGGTGGCCACGCCAATGCGGTAGTACAGGTCTTCGCGAAAGCGCCCCTCCTTACTCAGTTCCAGCAAGTCGGCCTTGCTGGCCGCGATGATCCGAAAGTTCACGGCGATCGCCTCGTTCCCGCCCAGGCGCTCAAGCTGGCGCTCTTGCAGCACGCGCAGCAGCTTGACCTGCAGCGCCATCGGCATGCTCTCGATCTCGTCGAGGAACAGGGTGCCGCCGTTGGCGTATTCGAGCTTGCCGATGCGGCGCTTGTGCGCGCCCGTGAACGCCCCCGCCTCGTGCCCGAACATCTCGCTCTCGAACACCGACTCGGGCAGGGCGCCGCAATTGATCGCGACAAAATTGCCCTTGCGCGCGCTGGCCGCGTGGATCAGGCGGGCCACGACTTCCTTGCCGGTGCCGGTCTGGCCGTGGATCAAAATGTCGACCCCGGCCGGGGCGATATTACGCACCAACACCTTGAGCCGTTCAATGGCGTCGGACCGCCCCACCAGTTGCGGCGTATCGGGATGCAGCGCCCACGCGGTCTTGAGGCGGCGGTTTTCCAGCACCAGCGTCCGGCGCTCCTGGGCGCGCCGGACGGCATCCATCAGGCGTTCGGCGCCGAACGGTTTTTCGATGAAGTCGTAGGCGCCGGCGCGCATCGCGCCGACCGCCATCGCCACGTCGCCATGGCCGGTCACCATGATCATGGGCAGTTCCGCGTCCAGCGCCACCACTTGCGCCAGCAGGTCCAGGCCGGAGCGCCCGGGCAGGCGTACGTCGCTGACGATGACGCCGTCAAAAGCCGCATCCAGCGCGCCTTGCGCTTGTTCGGCGCTGGCGTAGGCATGCACGGTAAAGCCCCCCAGTTCCAGGGTCTGGGTGGTGGCCAGGCGCAGCGGCGCTTCGTCTTCCACCAGGATAGCCTGCATGGTCTTCATTCGTTCCTTTTCTCCGGCAGCGGCAGGCGGACTTCGAACACGGCGCCACCGCCAGGGCGATTGCTGCCTTCGAGCTGTCCGTTCATGGCTTGCACGATCGATGATGATATCGCGAGCCCGAGCCCGAGGCCCTTGCCCGATGGCTTGGTCGTAAAGAACGGCTCGAACAGGTGCGCGGCCACGCTGTCGGACATGCCGGGGCCGCTGTCGCTGATGCGCACCACGGCGTAACCGTCAATCGACGCCAGCGTGACCGACACTTCGCGCACCTGGGCCTCGTCGACGGCGTCGAGCGCATTGCGCAGCAGGTTGATGAACACCTGTTCGATGCGCACGGCGTCGCCGGTGATCAGCAGCTGCATGGGCGACGACAGCGGCGACGGCAGCGCCAGCGCGACCCCGAGGCGCTTGAATTCCCCCTGCAGCAAAAACGCCGAGGCGGCGAGGGACTGGGCGATGTCGACCGTCGCCACGGCGTCGCTGCGCCGCGCAAAGCCTTTCAACTGGCCGATGATGGCGCCCATGCGCGCGCTGGCGTCGCTGATGTGGGTCAGGTTGGCGCTGGCCTGCTCCTGCTGGCCGCGTTCCAGGAAGGTGCGGGCATTGTCGGCAAACGCGCGGATCGCGGCCAGCGGCTGGTTCAGTTCATGCGTGACGCCGGCCGCCATCTGGCCCAGCATCGCCAGCTTGCCCGCCTGGACCAGCTGGTCCTGGGTCGAGCGCAGTACCTGCTCGGTTTGTTTCAGGGTGGCGTAGCGCGCCTCCAGGTCGTCGTTGGCCTGGCGCAGCAGCGCGGTGCGCTCGGCCAGCCGCAGATCGAGTTCGCCGGCGGCGCGCCGCAATGCGGCGTTGGCGGCCTGGCGCTCTTCCAGCCGGCGGCGGCGCTGGTACAGGGCCCAGGCCGCGACGATGGCGCTGGCCGCCACCAGCGCTGCGGCCAGCGCCCATAAGGCGGCTACCCGGCGCACCCGGTCCTGCGCCGGGAACAGCATCAGTTGCCAGTTCAGGGGGCCGGTCCGGCGCGTCGCATGCGGCGGCAACTGCCCGTCGATGGGCGTGATCGGACGGCGCGCGTATTGATCGGTGCTGGCCAGCTGGCGCTGGGTGGTGGCGGAGAGCGCTTGCAGGCTGCGGTACTTCCATTCGGGACGGTTGGACAGGAACACCACGTCGGCGCTGTCGGCCAGCACGATCGCGTCGTCAAGGCCGGCCCAATTGCGGGCGAATTCATCGAGGCTGATCTTGACTGCGACCACGCCCAGCACGCGCGCGCCTTGCATCACCGGCTGGGCGATGAAGTAGCCGGGTTCGCTGGTGGTGCTGCCGATGCCGTAGAAGCGGCCGGCGCGCCCGGCCAGCGCTTCGTGAAAATATGGACGGTAGCCGAAGTTGCGGCCCACGAAGGTGAGCGGCAAGTCCCAGTTGCTGGCGGCGAGCGTGTTGCCGTCGCGGTCCATCAGGTAGATCGCGCCGACTCTCGACTGGCGCGCGATCGCCTGCAAGCTGCGGTTGACCTGGTCGATGCGCGCGCGCTCGCCCGGTTGCATCAGCAGCGCGGCCACGTTCTCCTGCAGGCCGACGACGTAGGGCAGGGTTTCGAACTTGTCGAGCGCCGACTCCAGCTCGGGCGCCATCAGCTGCAGCTGGCGCGCGCCGCGTTCGAGTTCGTCGGCCCCGCCCTGGCGCACCGCCCCCTGGTAGATGGCTGCAATCAGGGCGGCGCTGGCGAGCGGTGCGAGGAGCCAGGCGAGTTGTTTTTTTACGTGCATGAGCGGTCCACGGTGAGTGGCGTCGATTCTACTGCACGTACCCACTTAATCGACAGCCGCGATCCGGATTTCGTCGTTGTGGTGGCGCTGCTGCTCTTCCATGACCAGCGCCCCCAGCTCGCGCTTGAGCTCATTGAAGGCGGCCGACGACGGATCGCGCAGGCGCGGCAGTTCGACGATGATGTCGCGCTTGACGGTGCCGGGCCGGTAAGTCATCACGATGATGCGGTCGGCCAGGTAGATCGCCTCTTCGATGCTGTGGGTGACGAACACGATCGTCTTTTTCACCTCGGCCCAGATGCGCAGCAGCTCGTCCTGCAGGTTGCGCCGGGTGAGCGCGTCGAGCGCGCCGAACGGTTCGTCCATCAGCATGATGGGCGAGTCGAGCGCCAGCACCCGCGCAATCGCCACGCGCTGGCGCATGCCGCCCGACAGATCCTTCGGAAAGCGGTGGCGGAAGTCCGCCAGCGACAGCATCTCGAGCAGGGCGCCGACGCGCTTGTCGATTTCCGCCGGGGCCATGCCCTTGATTCCGAGGCCGAAGCCGATGTTCTTCTCGACCGTCATCCAGGGGAACAGCGCGTACTCCTGGAACACCATGCCCCGATCCGGTCCGGGCGCGCTCACCAGCTTGCCGTTGGCGTGGATGTCGCCTGTGGACGGCAGCGCGAAGCCGGCAATCGCATTGAGCAGGGTCGACTTGCCGCAGCCGGAAGGCCCCAGCAGGCAGACGAACTGGCCGTCCGGGATGTGCAGGTTGATGTCGCGCAGGGCGGTCACTTCGCGCTCGCCGGCGTTGAAGATCTTGCTGACGTTCGTAATGTCGATGTGGGAGGAAGTCATGTCAGGTCTCCAGGCCGCGGTGCCAGCGCAGCAGATGGTTGTTCAGTTTATTCATGGCGATGTCGATGCCCAGGCCCAGCATGCCGATGCTGATCATGCCGGCGACGATTTTGTCGGACCAGAAGTATTCGCGCGCTTCCAGAATGCGGAAACCGAGCCCGTTGTTCACGGCGATCATCTCGGAGACGATGACGACGATGAAAGCGGTGCCGATCCCGATCCGTACGCCGGACAAAATGTACGGCACGGCGGCCGGCAGCATCACGCGCAGGAACATGGTGCTTTGGCTGGCGCCCAGGTTGCGGGCGGCGCGGATGTAGATGCTGTCGACCTGGCGCACGCCGGCGATGGTATTCATCAGCACCGGGAAGAACGCGCCGATGGCGATCAGGAACACGGCCGGCGCATTGCCAAGTCCGAACCACAGGATCGCCAGCGGAATGTAGGCGATCGGCGGAATCGGGCGCAGCACCTGCATCAGGGGATTGAGCCAGTTGTACATGGTGCGGCTCGATCCCATGGCCAGGCCAAGCGGCAGCGCCAGGCCGGCGCCGATGACAAAACCGACCACCACGCGGTACATGCTGCCGGCGGTGTCGATCAGCAGCTCCCCGGAGAACATCCAGGCCAGGCGCGAACCGGCGGCCGGGTCGAACGCGGTCAGCGGCAGGGCGTATTCGACCCACTTCTTGAGCACCGCCCAAGGCGATGGCAAGACCTGCGGATTGATCAAGCCGAGCATGGCGCCAGCCTGCCACAAGGCGACAATGACGACCGGCACGACGAATCCAACGGCGCTTTCGCGCCACTTAGTCTGAGTCATGGGAACCCCGGCTTATTGGACGGAGAGCGACTTCTTGGCCTGCTCCAGCAGGTCGGTCTTGACCCAGTCCTTGGCCACCGGCGGCACGCGCATCTTGCCGGTGCCGGTCTTTGCCATCACGTCGGTGGTGGTCTGGATATGCTCGATGCTGATGTCGTAGGTGTAGGGCGAGTTGGCGATCGCATCCTCGAAATCGTCCTTGGTGATCTGGTTCTTGAACATCGTCTCGCGCACGTATTTTTCGCCGGCGGCCTTGTTATCGATGAACAGCTTGGTGGCCTGGACGAAGCAGTTCATGAACTTGGCGGCGGTGGCGCGGTTCTCCTTGTAGAATTTTTCGCTCATGACGAGCGTGCGTACCGGCTCGCCGATCGGGGTGTCGTAGGGTTTCATCACTTCCATGCCGAAGCCCTTGTTGATCGCCTGCGACGATTGCGGCTCGCTTTGCATGATCGCGTCCAGGTTCTTGCCGAGCAGCGCCTGGTTCAGGTCCGCAAAGGCGAGGTAGATGACATGCACGTCCTTGCCGGGGGAGTCGGACCAGGACAGGCCATGCTTGGCCAGTTGCGCGTACAGCAGCACTTCATGGATGCCGCCGCGCGTCACGCCGACCTTCTTGCCCTTGAGGTCCTTGACCGACTTGATGCCGCCGTCGGGGCGCGCGACCAGGCGCGCGCCACCTTTAGCGAAACCGGCCACGATGAAGATCGGCGCTCCGTTGGCGCGGCCCGAGATGGCCGCTTCCGACGCGGTGGCGCCCACATCGAGGTCGCCCGACAGGATCGCCTGCATCACGTCCGGGCCTTTGGCGAACATGTTTTCTTCAACCTTGATGCCGCACTTGGGCGCGATCTCCTTGATGTACGAGACGGCGCCGTAGTGGGCGAATTTGAGGTTGCCGAGCCTGACGACATTATCGGCCGCCTGGGCGGACGCGGACAGGGCGGCTGCCGCCAGGACGAGGTGATGGATGGTTTTCATGCTTGAGTCTCCGTTATGGTTTATGTGCATCAACGCTTGTTGCATTTTTCGTGCCACGCTTGCGCACGGGGCGCACACGGGCGCACAGGCGCGGGGCGGCGGGAAAACTGGCGGAAATCCGCAATGGAAGCGCTGCGGTGTGCGGAAAACCGCGCGCGCGCGAAGGGCGCCACGGCTGCGGCGCCCGCAAAGCGTACTTATTTGTAGATGCCGCAGTTGATGATCAAGTCTTCGTACTTTTCGAAGTACATCGACTTCGGTTCGATCTGCTTGGTGACCGGGTTGACGAACTTGTAATCCTGCCACCCTTTGCCCTTGGACTTGACCAGGTCGAGGCGCTCGCGCATGAACGGTTTGCCGTCCGCGTCCTTCAGGTCGATCAAGTCCTTGCCCTGCATCTTGGCGTTGGCGCCATGGGCCAGGTTCTTCATGCTCATGTCGTTGATGGTCACGTACAGGTCGCGGTCGCGAAAGCGGGTGCTTTGCATGTCGTTGATCTCGGCGATGGTCTTCTCGCGCCCGTTCGCTTTCATGGAGGCGATCACTTTCTGCACCAGTGCCTTGGCTTCCTCGGCGCTGCCATGGTCGCTGGCGGCGAAAGCGCTGGTGCAAAACACGGCGGCGCAGCACATGAACGCTATCTGGAATAATTTACGCATGACGATCCCCTTTTTCGTTGTGGGGGCGGGCAAGCTGGCAGCCTGCCCGCCTTTGCTACGGCCGGTTTTACGCCTTGGCCGGTGCGGCGTCGGAACGGTAGTTATCCATCATTTTGTAGCGTGTGGCGTACCAGCCGAAGACCGCGGCGGCCACGAACGCGAAGCCGGCGAAGAAGTACATCTGGAAGGCGATGACGCTAAAGCCGCTGGCGCCGATATTCGAGAGCACCGCATCGTTCTTGATGCTGGCATTGACGATCAGGACCCACAGGCTGCCCACGGTGATGGACAGGAACCAGAAGGCCATGATCACGCCCTTCATCGACGGTGGCGACTGGCTGTAGGCAAATTCGAGCCCGGTGGCCGCGACCAGCACTTCGCCGAAGGTCAGCAACGCGTAAGGCAGGACCTGCCACAGCATCGAGGTCGGGGTGCCGCCATCCATCTGCACTTGCAGGGTGCCGATCACGATCCACGACAGCGCCGAGAACACGATCCCGGTCGTCATGCGGCGCAGCGGGGTCGGCTCCACGCCCATTTTGCGCAGGGCCGGGTACAGCACCAGGTTGTTAAACGGGATCAGGATCATCACCAGCAGCGGGTTGAGGGCCTGCATCTGCGCCGCCACGAAGGAGAATTCGCTGCCGAAGATATTGATGGTCGGCGGGACCATCGAATTGGCCTGCACGATCCAGGTCGACGCCTTCTGGTCGAACAGCGAGTGGAACGGCGTGACCAGCGCGAACACGATCAGGATGCGCAGCACGGCGCGCACGCCGTCCACCGCCACATCCGGATGCAGGCCGCGCGCGCGTTCGAGCTGCATCGAGGTGCCGATGCCCCCAAAAGCGAGCAGCAGGACCAGCGCGGTGCAGGCGGCGATAACAAAGCCCCATTGCGGCGCCATGGCCAGCGAGGCGACCGCGCCGGCCATGCCGAACAGGGCGACCGCGAGGCCGGTGCGGGCCTGGCCCGGTTTGTGCGCCAGCAGGGCGGTGTACGCCACGCGGGTGAACGAGTCCGGGTCCGGTGGAGCGGGCGGCACATGGATGTACTTTTTGCGCCCGAGCCAGAACACGATGGTGGCCACGAACATCAGCGCGCCGGGAATGCCGAAAGCGACCGCCGCTCCGTGCCTGGACAGGAAGTAGGGCATCAGCAGCGAGGCGAAGAAGGAGCCGAAGTTGATCATCCAGTAGAACACGTCGTAGACGACTTTCGCCTTGTTCTTGTTGGTCTGGTCGAACTGGTCGCCCACGAACGAGGAGATCAATGGCTTGATGCCGCCCGAACCGAGCGCGATCAGGAACAGGCCGAAGTAAAAGCCCTTGAGGCTATCTTCGAAAACCGCCAGGCAGGCGTGCCCCGCGCAGTACACAAGACTGAGCCAGAAGATGGTGTCGTATTTACCGAAGAAGCGGTCGGCCAGCCAGCCGCCCAACAAGGGGAAAAAGTACACACCGATGACGAAGGTGTGGAACACGTGCTTGGCTTCGCCGGCGCGCTCGGCGAGCGGCATGAACAGCAGCAGGGTGCTGATCAAAAAAGGGGTGAGGATGTTGCGCATCCCGTAAAAACTGAATCGCTCGCATCCTTCGGTGCCCACGATGTACGGAATCTGCCGGGGCATCGGCCCGTTTCCGCTTTCTCTTTCTCTTTCTCTTTCTTTATCCAACTGCGACATGGGTACTCCTGCTATATAAACAGATGGGATGCTAAGCCCACGTCCGGGGGCTGGCAATAGGTATATTCAGGATCGGCCCCGCCAGGCGCGCCGGCACGCCGCGCGGGTGCGCGGGGCTGTATGGACAGTGAGGGGCGTCTGCGGTTTTGTATGTAGTTTGACTACTGTTGCGGTTCGTGAAATATCCGTGACGGGCAGGTAAGTGATTGAAAAATAGAGGATTTTCAGCTACTTCCAGCGCGGTCCGGCAAATTGTAAGATCGATTAAATTGATGTATATTATGTACAGAATCTCAACTGGGCGCCCATCATGAACAACGATATTTCGCTGCACTCCGAACAAAATACGCCATGGTGGCGCGAGGCCATCATTTATCAGGTTTATCCGCGCAGTTTCCGTGATACCAACGGCGACGGAATCGGCGACCTGCCGGGCATTACCGAAAAACTCGACTACATCGCCCAGCTCGGGGCCGACATCGTCTGGATCTCGCCTTTCTTCACCTCGCCAATGAAAGACTTCGGCTACGACGTGGCCGATTACTGCGACGTCGATCCGATGTTCGGCACCCTGGACGACTTCGACGCGCTGGTCGCCAAAGCGCACGGCCTGGGATTGAAGATCATGATCGACCAGGTGCTCTCGCACACGGCCGACATCCACCCGTGGTTCGCCCTGAGCCGCCAGAGCCGCGACAATCCCAAGGCCGATTGGTACGTGTGGGCCGACCCGCTCGCCGACGGCAATCCGCCGAATAACTGGCTGTCGGTGTTCGGCGGCTCGTCGTGGCAGTGGGACAGCCGGCGCAAGCAGTACTACCTGCATAACTTCCTGGTCAGCCAGCCGGACATGAACTTCCATCATCCGCAGGTGCAGCAGGCGCACCTGGACAACCTGCGTTTCTGGCTGGCGCGCGGCGTCGACGGCGTGCGCATGGACGCCTGCAATTTCCACTTCCACGATCCTGAACTGCGCAGTAATCCAGCCGCCACCAACCGCGACACCTCCACCGTCACCGACGTGAACCCGTACGGCATGCAGGCGCACGTGTACGACAAGACGCGGCCCGAGAACATCGCCTTCCTGCGGAAGATCCGCGTGCTGCTCGACGAATTCGGCGCGGTCGCCATCGGCGAAGTGGGCGCGGACGATGCGCTCGGCGTCATGGCCGACTACACCGCCGACGGCGACAAGCTGCACATGGCGTACAGCTTCAACCTGCTCACGCCCGAGTTTTCGGCCGGCCACGTGCGCCGCCAGGTGGAAGAGTTCGAAGCGCGCGTCAAGGGCGGCTGGGCTTCCTGGTCGGTCGGGAACCACGACAGCATCCGCGTCATGACGCGCTGGGGCGGCGCCGCCCCGACCCATGCCCTGGCCAAGCTGGTGCTGGCGATGCAGCTCTCGCTCAAGGGCACGCCGTGCCTGTACCAGGGCGACGAACTGGCGCTGACCGAAGCGAACGTGCCGTTCGAGCTGCTGCAGGACCCGTACGGCATCACCTTCTGGCCCGAGTTCAAGGGCCGCGACGGCTGCCGCACGCCGATTCCCTGGACCGCCGAACTGCCCAACGCCGGCTTTACCACCGGTACCCCGTGGCTGCCGGTAGCCGAAGAACACATCGCCTCGGCCGCCAGCGCGCAAGAAACCGACACCGACTCGCCGCTCAATTTCGCGCGCCGCATCGTTGCCTGGCGCCGCCAGCAAGCGCAGCTCACGCGCGGCGACATCGTCTTTTTCGATGCGCCCGAACCGCTGCTGGCGCTGCGCCGCGACCTGGCCGGCCACCCCAGCGTGCTGGCCGTGTTCAATCTCGGCCCCGAGCCGGTCACCTACCAGTTTGCCGACGCGCTTGAAGCGGTATCGATGATCGGTCATGGCTTGCATGGCAATGCCGAAGAAGGCAGCATCACCCTGCCTGCCTACGGCGCCTGGTTCGGCACCAAGAACGGATGAACGACCAGAGCGACGCCGAAAGATTGGGCCGCACGGCGTTTGCCGACGGCCCGCGCCTGCTGGCCGATATCGGCGCCACGCATGCGCGCTTCGCGCTGCAAACCGCGCCGGGCGTATTCCGTTCGGTGCGGGTGCTCAAGTGCGACGACTTCGAAGGCATCGTTCCGCTGCTGCGTTTCTACCTGGCCGACCATGCCGGCATGACCCTCAACCACGCCGCGCTGGCGGTCGCCAACCCGGTCAACGGCGACCAGGTGCGCATGACCAACCGCGACTGGGAATTTTCCACCGATGCGGTGCGGCGCGAACTGGGGCTGCACACGCTCCTGATCGTCAACGACTTTACCGCGCTGGCGATGGCGCTGCCGGGCCTCATGCCTGGGGACCTGATGCAGGTCGGCCCCGGCAAGGCCGCCGCCAACGCCGTGATCGGCGTGCTCGGTCCCGGCACCGGCCTGGGTGTGTCGGGCGTGATTCCCACGCTCGATGGCTTTGTCACGCTCGGCAGCGAAGGAGGGCACGTCAATTTCGCGCCGGCCGACGAGCGCGAATTTGCGATCCTGCGGTTCGCCTGGACGGAGTGGCCGCACGTATCGAACGAACGCCTGATCTCCGGCCCCGGCATGGAAATCATCTACCGCGCGCTGGCGCAGCGCAATGGCGTGCGCGGCGTCGCCGGCGCGCCGCGCACCTCGCCCGAGATCATCGCCGGCGCGCTGGACGACCAGGACCCGCTGTGCCTGGAGGTGATCGAGTGCTTCTGCGGCATGCTGGGCGGGGCCGCCGCCAACCTGGCGGTGACGCTGGGCGCGTTCGGCGGCATGTTCATCGGTGGCGGCATCGTGCCGCGCATCGGCGCGTTGTTTGCCAGCTCGCCCTTTCGCAGCCGCTTCGAAGCCAAGGGGCGCTTTTCCAGCTACCTGGCCGGCATTCCCACCTACGTCATCACGACACCGAATCCTGCCTTTCACGGCGTGGCGACGATCTTGTCGGAGCACCTGCGCGGACGCAGCGGCGCCAACACGCTGATGGAGCGGGTCCAGCACCTGCAGCACGAACTGACGCCCGCCGAGCAGCGCGTGGCCAGCCTGGTGCTCGGGCAACCGCGCCTGGTGCTGGGCGAGCCGATTGCCGACATCGCGCGCCTGGCCGAAGTGAGCCAGCCGACCGTGATCCGCTTCTGCCGCTCGCTCGGTTTTTTGGGACTGGCCGACTTCAAGCTGCGCTTTGCCAGCAGCCTGACCGGCGCCATCCCCGTGCGCCACAGCCAGGTGCGCGGCGGCGACAGCACGCACGATGTGTCGGCCAAGGTGATCGACAATACCGTCTCGGCGATCCTGACATTCCGCGACCAGCTCGACGTGCATGCGCTCGACCGCGCCATCGCGTTGCTGACCCACGCGCACCGGGTCGAGTTTTACGCGATGGGCAATTCGCGGGTGGTGGCCCTGGATGGCCAGCACAAGTTTTTCCGCTTCCGCATCCCGACCGCCTCGTACGGCGACTCGCACCTGTTTACCCTGGCGGCCGAACTGCTCAAGCCGGGCGACGTGGTGATTGCGATTTCGAACTCGGGGCGCTTGCCCGAGCTCTTGGTGGCGGTGGACGCGGCGCGCGCGGCCGGGGCGGACGTGATTGCGATGACCGGCAGCGGCACGCCGCTGGCCAAGAAGGCCACGGTGTGCCTGGCGGTCGACCATGCCGAGGACAGCACCAGCTTCCTGTCGATGATCTCGCGCATCATGCAACTGCTGCTGATCGATATTCTGTCGGTCGGGATTTCGCTGGGCGCCGATGGCCAGGGCGACGGCGCCAGCGCGCACACGCAGATTTCGCACCTGGGAGGTTAATCACCCGGCCCGTATCCTTACGGTGGCGGGGCGGTCCCGCCTGGAGCGCTGTCGGCGTGTTTGACGATGCGCTCGAGCGGGCGCTTTTCGGCGCGCCATTGGCTCAAGGTCAGCTGGCGGTCGTCGTTGCTGTCGTCGACCAGGATCTCGTCGCCGCTGGTGGCGACCAGGAAGGTCTCCCAGCGGTGCGCCGCCTCGTCGCCGTTTTCGATGAACGACAGGCTCCAGTAGCGTTTACCGCCGATGAGCTTCGTGCCTTCTTCCTCATCGTCGAGCACCGCGCCGCGGGCTTTGCCGCCCGAGGCCTTTTCGATGTGGGCCGACCAGGCTTTGAGTTCCGGCAGCGCCATCAGGGCGTCGATCGCCTGTGCCTTGGTGCGCGCCGCCGCGGGCTTGGGCGTGAGCGCAGCCCTGGACGCGGCCGGCGCCAGGTTCTCCTGGTGATGATTGTGGTACAGCGCTGCCCCGGCGGCGACAAAGGCAATCATGGCAAACAACAGTACTGTTTTTTTCGACAATCCAGGCATAGTTGTGGGCGGCAAAACACGTTGATGGAGCGGCCATACTACGCCAAATCTATACGTGCGGCAACATGGTCAACGGCCCAGTCGACGGCATCCTCGAGCCGGTCATTGCCCCAGAACATGTCGTCGCCGGCGAAGAACATCGGCGCGCCAAAAATGCCGCGCCGCACCGCTTCCTCGCCCTGGGCGCGCAGCGCCAGCTTGTTCTGTTCGGTGCCGGCGGCGGCCAGCAGGGCGCTGGCGTCGAGGCCGAGCGCGGTGAGGACGTCGCCTACCAGGGCCGGGTCGTCGATCTCGCGGTCGAGGGCGAAATTGGCATGCATGATGTGCCGGCAGAAGGTGCCGATCCATGCGTCGCCGGCGCCGAGCAGGGCCACGCGCAGGGGCAGCAGCGCGCGCCGGGGAAAGGCGCCCGGCTGGGTCCACGGCAAGCCGTACTTGTCGCATTGGCGCTGCATGTCGCGCCACACATAAGCGCCTTTTTCCTTTTGCAGCACGAAGGGAGACGAGGACCAGCCCGAGGCCTTGAAGACCGGTCCCAGCAAAAATGGTTTCCACAGCACGCGCACGCCGCGGGCGGCAGCGAGCGCCTCGATGCGCATGGTGGCGAGGTAGCTGTAATTGCTGCCGAAATCAAACCAGAATGCGATCTGCGGATCATGGGTCGTCATGAAGTCTCCTTATCCACCGCCGGTGTCAGGTCTGACATTCGGACACGGCCTCGGCTATACAAATGCCCGCCACCGGTGTCAGGTCTGACATTCGGACACGGCCTCGGCTGTACAAATGCGCAGTCGCCTGCTAAAGCCGGGCTCGTGTCCGAATGTCAGACCTGACACCGGGGGTGGGGTTGCTGAGGCCGTGTCCGAATGTCAGACCTGACACCGGGGTGCTCACCGGGGTGCTGGATTGCTTGTTTATAGTGCAATATTGGGCTAAAGTCGCGTGACTAGCTTACATCGGAAGGTTGCGCCATGCGACACATTCTCACCATGCTGTCGGTTTGCCTGGCTTGCGCGCTGCCGGGCGTGGTCCGTGCCGATCCGGCCCGGATCCTGTTCGCGACCGAAGTGTTTTTCGACAGCGGCAGCGCGCGCCTGTCGGGCGACGCGGTGTCGATCCTGGACCAGGTCGCCGGCAAGAGCCGCGAGCTCAGTCCCGAGCTGATCATGGCCATCGGCCATACCGATGCGCTGCCCGGCGACGCCCTGGCCCAGCGCTTGTCGGTGCGGCGCGCGGAAGCGGTCAAGACCTATTTGGCCGACAAGGGCGTCGAACGCATCCGCATCTATACCGAAGGCAAGGGCAAGCGCATGCCCGTTGCCGATAGCGCTACGCGGGAAGGGCGCGCCCGCAACAACCGGGTCGAGGTCCAGCTGGTGGCGCCAACAACGGCCCCGAGCGAACCGTAAACAGGATCGCCAGACGTAAAAAAGCCTGCAAGGCGCAAACCTTGCAGGCTTTTTATGTGTCGCAGCGGCGCCGCAAGCGATGTCGCTGGCGGCGCGTTGCGGCAAGCCGGGGGCAATTACATCATGCCGTCCATGCCACCCATGCCGCCCATGCCACCCATGCCGCCCATGCCGCCAGCTGGCTTGTCTTCCGCCAGTTCGCACACCATGGCGTCGGTGGTCAGCATCAGGCCGGCGATCGAGGCTGCGTTTTGCAGTGCCGAACGGGTCACTTTTGCTGGATCCAGAACACCCATTTCGACCATGTCGCCGTAGGTGCCGTTCGCTGCGTTGTAGCCGTAGTTGCCGGTGCCGGCCAACACTGCTGCAACGACCACCGACGATTCTTCGCCAGCGTTTTGAACGATCATGCGCAGTGGCTCTTCCATGGCGCGCAGGACGATCTTGATACCGGCGTCCTGGTCAGGATTGTCGCCCTTGACCGTGATGTTGGCACGTGCGCGCAGCAGGGCTACGCCGCCGCCAGGAACGATGCCTTCTTCCACGGCAGCGCGGGTGGCGTGCAGTGCATCTTCAACGCGGGCTTTCTTTTCTTTCATTTCGACTTCGGTGGCTGCGCCAACCTTGATCACTGCAACGCCGCCTGCCAGTTTGGCAACGCGCTCTTGCAGTTTTTCACGGTCGTAGTCCGAGGTCGCTTCTTCGATCTGCACGCGCACTTGCTTGACGCGCGCTTCGATCGCTTCAGCCTGGCCGGCGCCGTCGATGATGATGGTGTTTTCCTTGCCCACTTCAACGCGCTTGGCTTGGCCGAGTTCCGCCAGGGTGACTTTTTCGAGCGTCAGGCCGACTTCTTCAGCGATGACCTGGCCGCCGGTCAGGACAGCGATGTCTTCCAGCATGGCCTTGCGACGGTCGCCGAAGCCAGGGGCTTTGACTGCGCAGGTTTTCAGGATGCCGCGGATGTTGTTCACAACCAGGGTGGCCAGCGCTTCGCCTTCGATGTCTTCCGCGATGATCAGCAGTGGACGGCCGGCTTTGGCGACTTGTTCCAGGATCGGCAGCAGATCGCGGATGTTCGAGATCTTTTTGTCGCACAGCAGGACGAACGGGCTGTCCTGGATGGCAACTTGCTTGTCCGGGTTGTTGATGAAGTACGGCGACAGGTAGCCGCGGTCGAACTGCATGCCTTCGACGATGTCGAGTTCGTCGTTCAGCGATTTGCCGTCTTCCACGGTGATCACGCCTTCTTTGCCGACTTTTTCCATCGCTTCAGCGATACGCTCGCCGATCGAGTAGTCCGAGTTGGCCGAGATCGCGCCAACCTGGGCGATTTCTTTGGTGGTGGTGCATGGCTTGGAGATCTTGGCCAGCTCTTCGACGGTGGCGGCAACCGCCTTGTCGATGCCGCGCTTGAGGTCCATTGGGTTCATGCCGGCGGCAACGAACTTCATGCCTTCGCGCACGATGGCTTGTGCCAGCACGGTCGCGGTGGTGGTGCCGTCGCCGGCGTTGTCGCTGGTGCGGGAAGCAACTTCCTTGACCATTTGCGCGCCCATGTTCATGAGCTTGTCTTTGAGTTCGATTTCCTTGGCGACCGAAACACCGTCCTTGGTGACGGTCGGCGCGCCGAACGAGCGCTCGAGCACCACGTTGCGGCCTTTCGGGCCCAGGGTGACTTTGACTGCGTTGGCCAGGATGTTGACGCCTTCAACCATTTTGGCGCGCGCTGCGTCGCCGAATACTACTTCTTTAGCTGCCATGTTTTTTTCTCCGTTGTGCGTAGATGTCTATCGCGTGGAATGCTTAATGAAAGGTCGTGCGCCGGCCGGGAAACCATGTTCCCGACCGAGTCGATCACTTGACCAGAACGGCCATGATGTCTTCTTCGCGCATCACCAGCAGCTCGTCGCCGTCGACTTTGACGGTTTGGCCGGAGTATTTGCCGAACAGGACACGGTCGCCGACTTTGACTTCCAGCGCGCGTACTTTGCCGTCATCCTGGACTTTTCCGTTGCCGACAGCCAAGATTTCGCCTTGATCCGGTTTTTCAGCGGCTGCGTCAGGAATGATGAGGCCGGATGCGGTTTTGGTTTCCTGGTCGAGACGCTTGACGATGACGCGATCGTGCAATGGGCGAAGGTTCATGCAAAACTCCTTAATATTCAGTGGTTTAGTAGCTATTGGTCAGGACCGCCCTGGGCGTTCCCGGTGTTTCAACATGTCTCGCGGTGTTGCCGCCGAGACTAGAAAGAGTTGTTAGCACTCTCTACTAACGAGTGCTAATTATAGGGACGGTCCAAGGGTTTTTCAAGGCATCCTGTTGACTATTTAACAGATGAGCTTGATCTGGCGCAAAGTGTGGAAGCGCCGGCGAGGCCAAAACTGGCCTTATCTCAAGAGGCGCCGGGCCAGCTGTGCGCCGCCCGCGACTTGTGCTGTGCGCCTGGGTGCGACCGGGGGTTGTGCATGGAGCGGCGGCCCGACGCCCGCGCTTTCGCGGCAGCCTTCTTACATCCCCTTACATCAATCGTCTACCCCTGTTGCTGATTCGGTTGACGGACTTTCGTTCGCACCCCTATAGTTACGGGATGATTTCTGAATTCATCGAACTATCCGAAAAAATCGACCGGCTTGCCGAGTTGACCCTCTCACTGCGCGCCGAGAATACTCAGTTGCGGCAATGGAATACACAGGTGCGCCAGTCGAATGCGCAGCTGTTCGCCGAAAAGGAGGCTTGCCTGGTGCGCCTGAACGAAGTGCAGCGCCGGGTCGAAGCGTTGCTGGCCCAGATACCCGATCCGAACGGGGTGACCGTGGCCACCGTGGCGCCCCAGGCCGAGGGCGTGCAATGATCCAGCTCAATGTCACGATCATGGGCAGTTCCTATCGCCTGGTGTGCAAGGAGGGCGAAGAGCGCACCTTGCAGGAGGCGGTCAGTTATCTCGACGGCAAAATGTGTACCTTGCGCGATTCGGGCAAGGTCAAGGGAAACGACCGCATCGCCGTCATGGCTGCGCTCAATATGGCGGCCGAATTCCTGTCGGTGAAAACGCCGCAAGGGCCGCTTGCCGAAATGACGATGTTGGAAGTCAAGCAGAAACTCGGCGAGATGCATACGGTGCTCGACAACGCCCTGACTCCCCAGGAAAATCTGTTCTGAGTTTAATTTTTGTTTGACATGACGGCACATCGGAGTAAACTCCGTCTCACCCTGCGGTGTTCGCGATTGCCATATATTCCTTGAACCATTTATGTGCACAGGTTGCGGAATCTTGTTTGATGGGAGTGAGCGTCGCTCGTTCGACGAACCCGAAATTGAACTAACTGCGACCGCCTTGAACCATTAGGTTCAGGATGCCGGTAAAGACGGCACATGCGGGGCACTGATTTTACAAAGCGGTTGCAAGCATTCGGTGCGCAACCGTTTTTTTATGGGCGCGCGCTTTGCTGTGCGACGCCCAAAGCGGAGCAATTGCATGGCCTATTGGCTGATGAAGTCCGAACCGGACGAAGTAAGTATCGACGACGTGCTGGCCGCGCCGGAACAAACGGTGGCGTGGTTCGGCGTGCGCAATTACCAGGCGCGTAACTTCATGCGCGACGGCATGCGGGTCGGCGATCTGGCCCTGTTTTATCATTCCAGCTGCGCCGAGCCGGGCGTCGCCGGGATCGTCGAAGTGTGCAGCGCCGCCTACCCTGACGCCAGCCAGTTCGACCAGGCCAGCCATTATTACGATCCGAAGGCCACGCTTGAACAGCCGCGCTGGATCAGCGTCGACGTGCGCGCCGTGCGCAAGACAGCTCTGTTGAGCCTGAAGCAATTGCGCACCATCCCCGCCCTGGCCGACATGCGCCTGCTGGCCAAGGGCAGCCGCCTGTCGGTCATGCCGGTCGACGCGCACGAATGGCGTACCATCGAAGCCTTGCTGGAAAAGTAGACGCCCCAGCATTCGCACGTCCGTGCCGCGCCTGGGGCCGCGGGGCGGCCTCGGCGGTGAATGCGGACGTTGCGTTGTAGAATACTTGCCAAGGCGAGTCCGCGGGTGGCTTGCCACCAACGCAAGCCTCACCGACCGCACCCATGACGACTGCAACTGCAACGACGGCCACTTCAAGGGGGCGCCGATGGCCTGGAGCCTGATCCTGATCTTGCTGGCCATGGGCGCCGCCGGCGGCTTCGCGGCCGGTTTGCTGGGCATCGGCGGCGGCATGGTGCTGGTGCCCTTCATTACGATGATCTACACCGCCGAGCATTTTCCGCCCGACGCGGTGGTGCATATGGCGATCGCCACCTCGCTCGCCACCATCATGTTTACGTCCCTGTCGTCAGTGCGCGCGCATCACGCGCATGGCGCCGTGCTGTGGCCGATCGTGCGCATGCTCACGCCCGGCATCGTGATCGGCTCCTGGATCGGGCCGTGGCTGGGCAAGCAGCTCAACACCACCGCGCTGGCGCTGGTGTTCGCCGCCTTCGTGGCGTTTTCGGCCACCCAGATGTTGAGCGGGAAAAAGCCCGCCGGCGCGCGCGAGCTGCCCGGCGCGCCCGGCATGTTCGCCGCCGGCGGGGTGTTCGGCGTGGTGTCGGGGGTGGTGGGGGCGGGCGGCGGCTTCATGTCGATCCCGTTCATGACCTGGTGTAACGTCAAGATCCACAACGCGGTCGCCACCAGCGCCGCGCTGGGCTTTCCGATTGCGCTCTCGGGCACCTTGTCGAACATCTGGTTCGGCTGGGACCAGCCCGGCCTGCCGCCGTATTCGCTCGGCTACATCTACCTGCCGGCGCTGGCCGTGATTGCCACGGCCAGCGTGCTGGCGGCGCCGCTGGGCGCGCGCGCCGCGCACCGCATGCCGGTGCAACAGTTAAAACGCATCTTCCCGTTCATTTTGTATGCGCTGGCCGCTTATATGCTGTGGAAGGCGTTTCACTGACAGCGCCTTTCCGGTAGGCCCACACCAGCATGGCGATGCCGCCCGCGATCATCGGCAGCGACAGCATCTGGCCCGACGTGACCGGCAAGCCGGCCACGCTGACCTGCCAGTCCGGCACGCGGAAGTATTCGGTGAAAAAGCGCGCGCAGCCGTACAGCAGGGTGAACATGGCCCCCACCGCCAGCCGTGGACGCTCCTTGCGCGCATAGATCCACAGCAGCACGAACACCACCAGGCCGTCGACGATCAACTGGTACAGCGGCGAGGGATGGCGCGGTCCCTGCACGCCCGGCCACAGCATGGCCCACGGCAGGCTGGGGTCGGCCACCCTGCCCGGCAGTTCGGCGTTGATGAAGTTGCCCATGCGTCCGGCCGCGTAGCCGAGCGGGACCAGCGGTGCGATGAAATCGTAGACGTCGAGCAGATTGCGTTTGGCCTTGCGCGCCCACAATCCCATGGCCAGCAGCACCCCGAGAAAGCCGCCGTGGAACGACATGCCGCCCTGCCATATCTTGAAGATGGCCACCGGATCGGCCATGAAGCGGGCCGGTTGATAGAAGAAGACTTCACCCAGGCGCCCGCCGATGATCACCCCGAGCATGCCGTAGAACAGCATGTCGTCCAGGTCTTCCTTTTTCCAGCCGCGCGCGGCGATGTGCGGCTGCTTGATGCGCACGCGCCCGAGGGCGAGGAACATGGCGAACGCCAGCACGTACATCAGGCCGTACCAGTGTACGTGCAGCGGGCCGAGCGAAAAGGCGACGGGGTCAGGCATCGGGTGGGTCAGCATCGGTATTCTTTCGTAGTAAATCCAAAAAGCCCTGCAGGACCGGCGAGACGGCGTCGCGCCGCCAGGCCAGCCCGGTTTCCACCTGCGGCGTCGGATCGCGCAGGGCCCGGTATTCTACGCCGGGCCGCATCAGGTTGGACACCGATTGTGGCACAAGTGCCATCCCCATGCCGGCCGAGACGAGGCTGACGATGGTCTGCATCTGGATCGCTTCCTGCCCGATCTCGGGAGTGATGCCGGCCGCGCGGAAGCAAGCCAGGATGGCGTCGTGCAGGGCCGGCGCGATCGGGCGCGGAAAGATGATCAGCGGCAGCGGCGGCAGCGCGGCCAGGGCCACCGCCTGGCCGGGCGCGCCGCTGACGACGCCGGCCGGCAGGGCCACGATCAGCGCTTCGGTCAACACCTTCAGGTAATCGAGTTCCAGGCGCGCCTTGTCCGGCAGCGGCGCGATCAACAGGCCGGTATCGATGCGCCCGTGCAGCAGGTCGTCGATCTGGACGTCGGAAGTCGCTTCTTGCAGCGCGATACTTACTTGCGGAAAAGCCGCGCGGTAGCGGCGCAGGAAGGGCGGCAGCACGCTGTAATCGGCCGAAGACACGAAGGCCAGCGACAGGCGCCCGGCCGCGCCGCCGGCCGCGCGTTGCACCAGCGCGGGCAAGGCGCTGCTCGCGGCCAGGATGCGGCGCGCCTCCGGCAGCAGGGCGGCGCCGGCCGGTGTGAGCTCGACGGCGCGGCGGCTGCGCGCGAACAGCGGCGCGCCCAGCAACGCTTCGAGACCCTGGATGGTTTGCGACAGCGGCGGCTGGGTCATGTGCAGGCGCAGCGCGGCCTTGCCGAAGTGAAGTTCTTCGGCGACGGCGACAAAATAGCGCAATTGGCGCAGTTCAAGGTGCATCGATATGCGCTTCCATGTCAATGATGGACTGTGATATGCGGGGCGACTCACAGCGATGCAAATGATATATTTGACGCGCGCTTGCCTGCAAGGCATTCTTGTCGCTATCAAATCATCCGGAGCAAGCCATGTCAGACCAGCCACGCTACAACCGTCGTTCCCGCAACATCACCGAAGGCGTCTCGCGCAGCCCGAACCGCTCGATGTACTACGCCATGGGCTATGAAACCGAGGATTTCGACAAGCCGATGATCGGCATCGCCAACGGCCACTCCACCATTACCCCATGCAACTCGGGCTTGCAAAAGCTGGCCGACATTGCCATCACCACGATCAAGGCGGCCGGCGCCAATCCCCAGGTGTTCGGCACGCCGACCATTTCGGACGGCATGTCGATGGGCACCGAAGGCATGAAATATTCGCTCATCTCGCGCGAAGTGATCGCCGACTGCATCGAAACCGCCGTCAACGGCCAGTGGATGGATGGCGTGGTCGTGATCGGCGGCTGCGACAAGAACATGCCGGGCGGGATGATCGCCCTGGCGCGCACCAATGTGCCGGGCATTTATGTGTACGGCGGCACCATCAAGCCGGGCAACTGGAAAGGCAAGGACCTGACCATCGTGTCGGCCTTCGAGGCGGTGGGCGAATTTACCGCCGGGCGCATGTCGAAGGAAGACTTCGACGGCATCGAGCGCAACGCCTGCCCCTCGGCCGGTTCCTGCGGCGGCATGTACACGGCCAACACCATGTCATCCTCGTTCGAGGCGCTGGGAATGGGTTTGCTGTATTCGTCGACCATGGCCAATCCGGACGATGAAAAGGTCGGCTCGGCCGCCGAATCGGCGCGCGTGCTGGTCGAGGCCGTTAAAAAGGACCTCAAGCCGCGCGACATCATCACCCGCAAGTCGATCGAAAACGCCGTTTCCCTGATCATGGCCACGGGCGGTTCGACCAACGCCGTGCTGCATTACCTGGCGATTGCCCATGCGGCCGAAGTCGAGTGGACCATCGACGACTTCGAGCGCGTGCGCCAGAAAGTGCCGGTCATCTGCAACCTCAAGCCGTCCGGGCAGTACGTGGCGACCGACCTGCACAAGGCCGGCGGCGTGCCGCAAGTGCTCAAGCTCTTGCTCGACGCCGGCTTGTTGCACGGCGACTGCATCACCATCACCGGCCGCACGATCGCCGAGGAACTGGCCGAGATCCCGTCGGTACCGGACCCGAAGCAGGATGTTATCCGCACCATCGACAAGGCGCTGTACCGCCAGGGGCACCTCGCGATCCTCAAGGGAAACCTGTCGCCGGAAGGCTGCGTGGCCAAGATTACCGGGCTGAAAAATCCCGTGATCACCGGTCCGGCGCGCGTGTTCAACGACGAATATACGGCCATGGATGCGATCCTGGCCGACGGCATCAAGGCGGGCGACGTGCTGGTGATGCGCTACCTGGGGCCGAAGGGCGGTCCCGGCATGCCGGAAATGCTGGCGCCGACGGCGGCGCTGATCGGCAAGGGACTGGGCGAATCGGTGGGCTTGATTACGGACGGGCGTTTTTCGGGCGGGACCTGGGGCATGGTGGTCGGCCACGTGGCGCCGGAAGCCTTCGATGGCGGCACGATCGCACTGGTGGAAGAGGGCGATTCGGTGACCATCGATGCGCACCAGCAACTGATCCAGCTGAATGTGAGCGATGAGGAAATTGCCCGCCGCCGCGCCAACTGGGTCAAGCCGGCGCCGCGCTATACGCGCGGGGTGCTGGCCAAGTTCGCGGCGCTGGCCTCGTCGGCCAGCAAGGGAGCGGTGACGGGGTAAATAAGCCGTCGCTTCTGATCGTCGCTTCTGGCCGTCGACCCATAAACCGTCGCCCCCGCGCAGGCGGGGGCGATGGTGTTTAAGTCAAAGGCTGGATTGGCGCGCAGGCGCCGGTCTTGAGGTCATCGGGCGTTCGCGCTTGCCCGGCGCGCAAGAGCTTAGCGCTTGTTGGCCTTGTCAAACGCTTCCTTGATGCGGTCCTTGCGGCGTTGCTCATCGACGTTGTGGGCTTTTTTCTTGTCCAGTCCGAAAATCTTTTCGACAAACTCGAACCACAGGAAGGCCACGAACATCAGCCCGATGATCCACCACCACGACAACTCGGCAAAACGCCAGACTTCGAAATAGCGCAGGCCCACAAGCGCTGCAATTAATAGAATCACTGGCATGACACACTCCTTTTCATATGCGTATCTTACAAACAATTTCTCCGAAGGGGCAGTAAAATCGTGTCCTCTGGCAAATAGTTGGGTCAACCGTCCACACGCTTGACCCGTTATAGAGCGTGTGGCCGCACATTCGCATTGACGAAACACGGTAAAATTGCATTCAGTTGTTCACTCTGGAGAAATACATGAAACGGTCCCTGATGTTGTTCACGGTATTGTCGGCACTGGCCTCGTCGAGCGCCATGGCGAACGCCGATCTGGCAAAAGCAAAAAATTGCATGGCTTGCCACGCGGTCGCGAACAAGGTAGTCGGGCCAGCCTACAAGGATGTTGCGGCCAAGTATGCCGGCCAGAAGGATGCCGAAGCCAAGCTGGTGGCCAAAGTCTTGAAGGGCGGCGCCGGTGCATGGGGCGCGGTACCGATGCCAGCCAATCCGCAGGTGAGCGACGCTGAAGCGCATACCCTGGTGAAATGGATCCTGACCCAGAAGTAAATCGCCGCACCCAACAAAAAACGCGCTGTCAGCGCGTTTTTTTATGCCGCCAGCGTTGGCCGCAGCCAAGGCCCGCCAGCGCTTACTTGACCACGGACATCTTGGTCTTCTTGCCGCCCTTGAAGGTGAACATGGTCAGCGCGCCATCCTTGATGTCGCCCTTGTCGTCGAACTGGATCAGGCCGGTAACGCCCTGATACTTGATTTTTTGCAGTTCCGGCAGATATTTGACCGGGTCAGCCGACTTGGCATTCTGCATCGCCGTCGCCATTACCATCACCGCATCGTACACATACGGCGAATACAACTGTACGCTTTCGTTCGGGAAGCGTTTCTTGTAGCGCGCCACGAAGTCGGCGAACGATTTTTCTTGCTCGCCGCTCACGCCACCCGCTTCGGCGCAGGTGACGTTGCCTTCGCCCACGCCGTCACCGGCCAGGCGCACCAGCGATTCGGTGCAAATGCCGTCGCCGCCCATGAACTTGGCGTTGATGCCGAGCGCCTTCATCTGCTTGAGCATCGGGCCGCCGACCGCATCCATGCCGCCGAAGAAGACCAGGTCCGGCTTCTTGTTCTTGATCGAGGTCAGGATGGCGGTGAAGTCGGTCGCGGTGGCGCTGGTAAATTCCTTGCCGACGATTTTGACCGCTGGATTCTGGGCTTTGGCGCCCTTGAGGAATTCGGTGGCCACGCCCTGGCCGTAGGCCGAGCGGTCATCGATCACGGCAATGTTGCTCGCCTTCAGGGTGTCGACCGCGTAGCGGCCCAGGGTGCCGCCGAGCTTGTTGTCGTTGGCGACCACGCGGAAGGCCGACTTGAAGCCTTGCTTGGTGTATTCGGGAATCGTGGAAGACGGGGAAATCTGGGGAATCCCGGCGTTGTGGTAAATCCGCGAAGCCGGTACGGTGGTGCCCGAATTGAGGTGGCCGATCACGCCGTTGACCTTGGCATCGACCAGTTTTTGCGCCACGGCCGTGCCCTGCTTGGGATCGGCGCCGTCGTCTTCCAGCACCAGTTCCAGCTTGACCTTCTTGCCATTGATCATGAAGCCTTTGGCGTTCAATTCTTCCACGGCCATTTTGGCGCCGTTCTCGTTATCCTTGCCCAAGTGCGCGCTGGCGCCCGAAATCGGAGCAACGTGGCCGATCTTGACGATATCTTGTGCGCTGGCGCTGCCGGCGAAGGCCATGGCGATTGCGAGTGGAATGAGTTTGGTCGTGAACTGCATGTGCATTCTCCATTGGATTGAAAACAGACAGCGCTCGTGGCGCCGTTTCGAAAATTTTGTGTAGGGCAAAAGGTACAACAATTTAAATGCAACGCAAAGCCGATTGTCAGAATTTTCGCAACAATTTGACCTTGCTCACCATAAACGCGCGTGGCAGGCGTGCGTAGACAGCGCGTCGCACACTATTGACGCTGTTTTGTAAGCAAATGAAAGGCGCCGGCCCCAGGCGGGCGCGGGTGGGGCGACTATGGCGGCGGCTGGCGCTGTTGCAGCGCGCCCAGCTCTTGCGCGACGGCGCGCGCGACGATGGCGTCGATACTGTCTTGCAGGCCGCGCCGCAGCTCGGCCGTGATATCGCCGACGGCCTGGCGCAACACTTGTTCCAAGCTCTCGCGCAGGCGGTGTTCGAGCATGATGTCGACGCTTCCCTGGAGTTGCTGGACGATGCGGTCGGACAGGCGCCGTTCCAGCGCCGCCCATTCCGGATCGGCGCCTGCCGGCGCGCCGTCCTGGTCTGCCGGCACGCTGTCGGTGGCGGGCTCGGCCAACGCCTCGCCCTGATCGGAAAACAATTCCGTCAACACAGGAATATTCGGGTCGAATGGACGAGCCTGGCTCATGACTGGCCTGCGACAAAGTGGGTCAATGGATAGGATTGCTGCTTGTAGGCGACGTAGCGCTTGCGGCCGGCGGCGGCGTCGCTTTCATCCGTGGAAATGATTTCGAACAGGCGCTCGAAGCGATCGAGCTGGGCCGGCGTGGCCCGGCTCAGGTTGACCAGCATGTCATGATGCGGCAGCTCGGCCGCGGCGTCATGGGCGATGATGATCGGGGTGTGCGCGGCCAGCGGGTCGCCGGCCATCACGTGCGGCAGGAAATCGGTTTCCGACAAGGTCCACAGGGCCTCATCCAGCGCTTGCGCCTGCGCCGCATCCTCGGCCAGCAGCACCACGCGGGCACGGCTGGCAAGGGCTTTGCGCGCCAGCCGGCAAGCGTAGCTCAGCTTGTCCGGGATATTGGTATGGAAATCGATCCGCGTCATCGTCGTCCTCAGAACACGAAGCCGGGCGGGGCGGTTTTTTCACCCGGCGCCGGGGCCGGCGCGGCTTTGCGATCGCCCTCCTTGCCCTTGTCGTCCGCTTTCGGTGCTTCCGGTTCCGGCGGGGAGGCCGGGCTTGGCTTCGTATATTGATACCCCGAAGGAAGAATCGTTTTTTCCGGGTAGGCGGCGTCGGTCAGCATCGAATTCCAGGCGGCCGCTTCAAAACCGGTCGACTTGGCGCGGCCGATCTTGATGAACGGAATGCGGCCGTCGCCGCCCGCTTCCTTCATCTTGGCTTCATCGGCGCTCGTTTGCACGGTCTTCTCGGTAAACGGAATCCCGCGCGCTTTCAGGAAGGTGCGGCCCTTGTCGCAATATTCGCATTTGGCGCGCGTATACAACACCACCGGATGCGCGCGCGCCGCCTGCGCCAGTGCATACGGCAGCGGCACGGTGGCCGCGCCGCCGGCGCCGGCCTTGATTTCGATCGGCTTGGCGTTGGCCGGCGGCGGCTTGTCGCTGAAGGTCACCTTGCCCGACGCATCGACCCACTTGTACATCTGTTGTGCGCCGGCGCCGCCTGCGCACAACAGCAGTGCCATCATCGTGCCAGCCATCTTTTTTGCTACTGTCATTACAATTCTCCTGCTGGCACGGTCTTTCAGGACTGCATGCCGCTGTGGCGCAACAGCGCATCGATACTGGGCTCGCGGCCACGGAAAGCCTTGAACGATTCGAGCGCGGGGCGCGAACCGCCGACGGCCAGTATCTCTTGCTGGAAGCGTTTGCCGGTTTCTTCGGAAAGGGCTCCGCCGCCGGCCTCGACCGCTTCTTCAAAGGCGGCGTACGCATCGGCGGACAATACTTCAGCCCACTTGTAGCTATAGTAACCGGCGGCGTACCCTCCGGCAAAAATATGTCCGAAAGAATGTTGGAAACGGTTAAATGCGGGCGGCATCATGACCGAGAACTTCTGGCGCACGTCGTTGATCAATTCCTGCACCGTCTGCTTGCTGGCCGGGTCGAAGTCGTAGTGCAGGTGCATGTCGACCAGCGAAAACTCCACCTGGCGCAGGGTTTGCAGGCCTGACTGGAAGTTTTTAGCGGCCAGCATCTTGTCGTACAGTGTACGCGGCAGCGGTTCGCCGGTCTTCACGTGGGCGGTCAGGTGCTGCAGCACGTCCCATTCCCAGCAAAAGTTTTCCATGAATTGCGATGGCAGTTCGACCGCATCCCACTCCACGCCGGAAATGCCGGAAACGGCGATTTCGTCCACTTGCGTGAGCATGTGGTGCAAACCGTGGCCAAATTCGTGGAACAGGGTCGTCACTTCGTCGTGCGTGAAGATCGATGGCTGCAACTGGCCGTCGACGCTGGCCGGCGGGGTGAAGTTGCAGGTCAGGTAGGCTACTGGTGTCTGCAGCAGGCCGCCGGTTTGCAGGCGGCGTCCGCGGGCGTCGTCCATCCAGGCGCCGCCGCCCTTGCCGCTGCGCGCGTACAGGTCGAGGTAGAACTGGCCGACCAGCTTGCCGCCCTTCTCGATGCGGAAAAAGCGCACGTCCGGATGCCAGACGGCGGCCGTATCGGGCTTGATGTCGGCCGAGAACAGGCTTTGCACCAGGCGGAACAGGCCATCGACGACTTTCGGCTCGGGGAAGTATTGCTTCACTTCCTGGGCCGAGAAGGCGTAGCGGCGCTCGCGCAGTTTTTCGGACGCGTAGCTCAGGTCCCAGGCTTCGACCTGGCCGATGCCGAGTTCATCCTTGGCAAAGGCGCGCAGTTCGGCCAGGTCTTGCTCGGCGAACGGACGCGCGCGGCGCGCCAGGTCTTCCAGGAATTCGATCACGTGTTCGGGGCTCTGGGCCATTTTCGGCACCAGCGAGACTTCGGCGAAATTACGATAATCGAGCAATTTGGCTTCTTCGTCGCGCAATTTGAGCAAACTGGCGATGTTGCTGCTGTTGTCCCACTTTTCCAGCTCGCTGAACACGGTGCCCATTTCCGACGCCTTGGTGGCGCTGGCGCGGTAGATCGTTGCGCGCAGTTCGCGCTTGTCGGCAAATTGCAGGATCGGGAAGTAGGACGGGAAGTGCAGGGTGAACTGCCAGCCGGCCTTGCCGTCTTTCTCGGCGGCGGCGCGCGCGGCTTGCTTGACGTCGTCCGGCAGGCCGGCCAGGTCGGCCTCCTCTTCCACCATCAGCTTGTAGTCGTTGGTGGCGTCGAGCACGTTTTCCGAAAAGCGGGTCGAGATGCTGGCGTGCTGCTCCTGGATGGCGGCAAAGCGCTCCTTTTTCGACTCGGGCAGTTCGGCCCCGCCCAGGCGGAAGTCGCGCAGGGCGTTGTCGACGATGCGCTTGCGCGCCGCCGACAGCGTGTCGTAGGCGGCGCTGGCGCGAATCGCCTTGTACTTGGCGAACAGCGCTTCGTTCTGGGCCAGCGCGGTCCAGAATTCGGTCACCTTCGGCTGGTTGTCGTTGTAGGTGGCGCGCAGTTCGGGCGTGTCCACCACATTGTTCAGGTGGCTGACCACGCCCCAGGCGCGGCCCAGCTGTTCGGTCGCTTCTTCCAGCGGAATGACGAAGTTGTCCCAGCTAACGTCGTCGGCCGGCGCTTCCAGCCCGGCCACGACCGCGCTCGCCTGCGCGATCAGCTGGTCGATGGCCGGCGTGACATGCTCCGGCTTGATATCGTTAAAACGTGGCAGGTCGCTGAAATCGAGCAGGGGATTGCTGGTATCGGTAGTCATGGTGGTTTCCTCAAGTCGGTTTCAAATGGCGGTTTCAATTCAACGTCAGTCGCGCCGGCGCGTGTACGTGTTTTACGCTAAACGCGCGCGTTCGGCCGCTTCGACCGTGTTCATCAGCAGCATGGTAATCGTCATCGGCCCCACGCCGCCCGGCACCGGGGTGATGTGGGCGGCCACGTCGCGTACCGCCGCGGTATCGACATCGCCGCACAGCTTGCCGTCATCGTCGCGGTTCATGCCCACATCGATCACGATCGCGCCCGGCTTGACCATGTCAAAGGTGAGCGTATTGCGACGTCCCACGGCGGCCACCACCACATCGGCCTGGCGCGTGTGGTAAGCCAGGTCCGGCGTCGCACTATGGCATATGGTCACGGTGGCGTTCGCTTGCAAGAGCAACAGCGCCATTGGTTTGCCGACCGTGTTGCTGCGCCCGATCACGACGGCGTGCTTGCCGCGCAGGTCGTATCCGGTGCTTTCGATCAGTTTCATGCAGCCGTACGGGGTACACGGGCGGAAACCCGGCAGGCCGGTCATCAGTTCGCCGGCGCTCAGGACCGAGTAGCCGTCCACGTCTTTGGTGGTCGAGATCGCTTCGATCACCTTGTTCGGATTGATGTGCTTCGGCAGCGGCATCTGCACCAGGATGCCGTGGATGGCCGGGTCGGCGTTCAGGCTGGCGATGCGTGCGAGCAAAGCCGCTTCGCTCAGGTCGGCGTCATACTTTTCCAGGATCGAATGAAAACCGACGTCCGCGCAAGCCTTGACCTTGTTGCGTACATACACGTGACTGGCCGGGTCTTCCCCCACCAGGATCACGGCCAGGCCGGGCTGCTTGCCTTTGGCGGTCAGGACACTGGCGCGCTGCTTGATTTCTGCGCGTAATTGTTGGGAGAGGAGAACACCATCGATCAGTTGAGCGGACATGATTTTTAGCCGGAGCAAGAGTGGGAGGAAAAGAGCGGGAGAAAAGCGGGATTATAAAGCCACTGCTGCTATCGCGTGCCCCGAATCCCCGTAAGCGACCATACTCTTGCCTTGAAGGAAATATGGACTTGACCTTCACGGAAAGCAATTTACCACGATATGAAACGATATATCGCAATTTGAAAAAGCAGAAAACTACTGTTAGAATTGCTGCACTAATTTTGGGTATTGGTAAATAATCAGCAAAACGTCCGCCGCGATGTCGATCGGGTAGGGCACTAACAAAGGAGACGCATCAATGTCAGCTCAACTCGACCAGTTGACGGCAGCAGCCGCCAACGATCCCGACACGCTCGAAACCAAGGAGTGGCTCGACGCGCTCGAAGCCGTCATTGAAAATGAAGGCACCGACCGCGCGCACTACCTGATGGAACGCATGGTCGACCTGGCCCGCCGCCGCGGCGCCCACATCCCGTTTTCCAGCAACACCGCCTACGTCAACACCATTCCCACCCACCTCGAAGAACACTGCCCGGGCAACCTGGAGTACGAAGAGCGCCTGCGCTCGTGGATGCGCTGGAACGCGATGGCGATGGTGGTCAAGGCCAACCGCGCCGACGGCGACCTGGGTGGCCACATTTCGAGCTTCGCCTCGCTGGCGAACATGCTCGGCATCGGCTTCAACCACTTCTGGCGCGCGCCGACCGCCGACCACGGCGGCGACCTGCTGTACCTGCAAGGGCACTCGTCGCCCGGTATCTACGCGCGCGCCTTCCTCGAAGGGCGCCTGTCGGAAGACCAGATGCTCAATTTCCGCCGCGAAGTCGACGGCAAGGGCCTGTCCTCGTACCCGCACCCGAAACTGATGCCGACCTTCTGGCAGTTCCCGACCGTCTCGATGGGCCTGGGCCCGCTGATGGCGATCTACCAGGCGCGCTTCCTGAAGTACCTGCACGCGCGTTCGATCGCCGACACCTCCAACCGCAAGGTCTGGGTCTTCTGCGGCGACGGCGAGATGGACGAGCCGGAATCGATGGGCGCGATCGGCATGGCCGCGCGCGAGCGCCTCGACAACCTGGTGATGGTCGTCAACTGCAACCTGCAGCGCCTCGACGGCCCTGTGCGCGGCAACGGCAAGATCATCCAGGAACTCGAAGCGGACTTCCGCGGCGCCGGCTGGAACGTGGTCAAGGTGATCTGGGGACCGGGCTGGGACGCCCTGCTGGCCAAGGACAAGGAAGGCATCCTGCAGCGCGTGATGATGGAAACCGTCGACGGCGAGTACCAGAACTACAAGGCCAAGGACGGCGCCTACGTGCGCAAGAACTTCTTCGGCAAGCATCCGAAGCTGCTCGAAATGGTCGCCAACATGACCGACGACGACATCTGGCGCCTGACGCGCGGCGGCCACGATCCGCACAAGATCTACGCCGCCTTCAAGATCGCGCAGGAAAACAAGGGCACCCCGACTGTCCTGCTGGTGAAAACCGTCAAGGGCTTCGGCATGGGCAAGTCCGGCGAAGCGCGCAACACCGCGCACCAGACCAAGAAGCTCGACGACGAAGCGATCCGCGAAATGCGCGACCGCTTTGCGATCCCTATTCCCGACGACAAGCTGGCCGAGATCCCGTTCTTCAAGCCGGCCGACGATGCGCCCGAAATGGTCTACCTGCACAAGCGCCGCGAACTGCTGGGCGGCTACCTGCCGCAGCGCCGTCCGCAAGCTGCCGAATCGCTGCCGGTGCCTGCGCTGTCGGCATTCCAGAACGTGCTGGACGCGACCGCCGAAGGCCGCGAAATCTCGACCACGCAGTCCTTCGTGCGCATCATTTCGACCCTGCTGCGCGACCCGAACCTGGGCCAGCGCATCGTGCCGATCCTGGTCGACGAGTCGCGCACCTTCGGGATGGAAGGCTTGTTCCGCCAGATCGGCATCTTCAATCAACAGGGCCAGTTGTACGAGCCGGTCGATAAAGACCAGGTCATGTACTACCGCGAAGACAAGGCCGGCCAGATCCTGCAGGAAGGCATCAACGAAGCGGGCGGCATGAGCTCGTGGATCGCCGCGGCGACCTCGTACTCGACCAACAACCGGATCATGATCCCGTTCTACACCTTCTACTCGATGTTCGGCATGCAGCGCATCGGCGACCTGGCGTGGGCGGCGGGCGACATGCGCGCACGCGGCTTCCTGATGGGCGGCACGGCGGGCCGTACGACCTTGAACGGCGAAGGCTTGCAGCACGAAGATGGTCACAGCCACGTGATGGCGGCGACCATTCCGAACTGTCTGCCGTACGATCCGACCTTCGCGCACGAAGTGGCGGTCATCGTCCAGGACGGCCTGCGCCGCATGGTGGCGGAACAGGAAGACGTGTTCTACTACATCACCTTGATGAACGAGAACTACGAGCAGCCAGGCCTGACCCCCGGCACGGAAGAGGGCATCCTGAAAGGCATGTACCTCTTGCAAGCGGGCGAGGCGGCAGCCGCCCAGCGCGTGCAGCTGGTCGGTTCGGGCACGATCCTGCGCGAATCGATCTTCGCGGCCGAACTGCTGCAGAAGGACTTCGGCATTGCGGCCGATGTGTGGTCGGCGCCGTCGCTGACCCTGATCGCCCGCGACGGCCAGGACGCCGAGCGCTGGAGCATGGTGCATCCGACCGATGCGCCACGCCTGCCGTACGTCACGCAGTTGATGGAAAAGACCACCGGTCCGATCATCGCCACGACCGACTACATGCGCCTGTTCGCCGAACAGATCCGCGCGTTCATGCCGAAGGGCCGCACCTACAAAGTGCTCGGCACCGATGGTTTTGGCCGCTCCGACAGCCGCGTCAAGCTGCGCGAGTTCTTTGAAGTGAACCGTTACTATATCGTCGTGGCGGCGCTCAAAGCGCTGGCTGACGAAGGCGCGATTGCCACTTCGGTGGTGGCTGAGGCGATTGCCAAGTACGGCATCAATCCTGACAAGCCGAATCCGGTGACCCAGTAACTTTGCCACGGCGTCCTGGCCCTCGTGCGTAACTTGGATTCCCGCCGAGGGCCGCCTTGGCGCGGGAACGACGGAGCTAGCCTCGTCGTTCCCGCATCAAGATGGCCCTCGGCGGGAACCCAAGTGTCGGGGTGCCGCGAACGCGCGACTAAACGAATAAGAACGGAGTAAACGCTATGAGCATTGTGGAAGTCAAAGTCCCGGATATCGGCGACTTCAAGGAAGTCGAAGTCATCGAGTTGATGGTCAAGCCGGGCGACACCATCAAGGTCGACCAGTCGCTGATCACGGTCGAATCCGACAAGGCCAGCATGGAGATCCCGTCCAGCCACGCCGGCGTGGTCAAGGAACTCAAAATCAAGGTCGGTGACAAGGTCGCCGAAGGCGCACTGTTGCTGATCCTCGAAAGCGACGACGCAGCCGCCGCGCCAGCCGCCGCAGCCGCGCCAGCCGCCGCAGCCGCGCCAGCGCCAGCCGCCGCAGCCGCTCCGGCGCCAGCCCCCGCAGCGCCAGCCGCCGCTGCGCCAGCCGCAGCGCCAGCCGCAGCGCCAGCACCAGCCGCCGCACCTGCCGCCGCCGACGCCGCCCCTGCCCAATCGAACGCCAAGGCCCACGCCTCGCCATCGATCCGCAAGTTCGCGCGCGAACTCGGGGTCGACCTGCTGCGCGTGCCCGGCAGCGGACCGAAGGGCCGCATCACCCAGCAGGACGTGCAGAACTTCGTCAAGGGCGTGCTCGCGAGCGCATCGCCTGGCAACGGCGCCAAGGCCTCGGGCGGCGGTACCGGCGTCGGTCTCGACCTGCTGCCATGGCCATCGCTCGACTTCAGCAAATTCGGTCCGACCGAACTGCTGCCGCTGTCGCGCATCAAGAAAATCAGTGGCCCGAACCTGCACCGCAACTGGGTGATGATCCCGCACGTGACGCAGTTCGACGAGTCCGACGTGACCGACCTGGAACAGTTCCGCGTCGATTCGAACGCCGCGCTGGCCAAGTCCAAGTCGACCGTCAAGCTGACCATGCTCGCTTTCGTGATCAAGGCCAGCGTCGCCGCGCTGAAAAAGTACCCGGCGTTCAACGCATCGATCGACGCCACCGGCGCCAACCTGATTCTCAAGCAGTACTACAACATCGGCTTTGCAGCCGATACGCCGAACGGCCTGATGGTCCCGGTCATCAAGGACGCCGACAAGAAATCGATCTCGCAGATCGCCGTCGACATGGGCGAGCTGTCGGCCCAGGCGCGCGACGGCAAGCTCAGTCCAGCCAACATGCAGGGCGCGACCTTCACCATCTCGTCGCTCGGCGGCATTGGTGGCACGGCCTTCACGCCGATCATCAACGCACCGGAAGTGGCGATCCTTGGCCTGTCCAAGTCGTCCATGAAGCCGGTGTGGGACGGCGCGGCCTTCCAGCCACGCCTGATGCTGCCGCTGTCGCTGTCGTACGATCACCGCGTGATCGACGGCGCCATGGCCGCACGCTTCACCGCATATCTGGCCGAAGTGATGGCCGATCTGCGCAAGACCTTGTTATAAGGACGACACAGCGATGAGCACAATCGAGGTAAAAGTACCGAATATCGGCGACTTCAAGGAAGTCGAAGTCATTGAAGTGATGATCAAGGTGGGCGACACGATCAAGGTCGACCAATCCCTGATCACCGTCGAATCCGACAAGGCCAGCATGGAAATCCCGGCCAGTCACGCCGGCGTGGTCAAGGAAATCAAAGTCAAGGTGGGCGACAAGATCGCCGAAGGCTCGATGCTGCTGGTGCTCGACGAGGCTGGCGACGCTGCTGCGGCCCCGGCGGCGGCTCCGGCGGCAACTGCCGCTGCCGCGCCAACCGAATCGCAGGCGCCTGCGCATCCGACCCCGCCAGCCGCTCCGGTGGCGGCAGCACCAGCGCCAAGCATGGCCAGGTACGACGGCAAGGTCGACATCGAATGCGAGATGATGGTGCTCGGCGCAGGTCCCGGCGGCTACTCGGCGGCATTCCGCTCGGCCGACCTGGGCATGAACACGGTGCTGATCGAGCGTTACGCCTCGCTCGGCGGCGTGTGCCTGAACGTCGGCTGCATTCCATCGAAAGCGCTGCTGCACGTGGCGGCCGTGATCGATGAAACGCAAGCCATGTCCAAGCACGGCATCAGCTTCGCCAAGCCGGAGATCGACATCGACCAGCTGCGCGCCTACAAGGACAAGGTCATCACCAAGATGACCACGGGTCTTGCGGGCATGGCCAAGATGCGCAAGGTCAATGTGGTGCAGGGTGTCGGCCAGTTCGTCAGCGCCAACCACATCGAAGTGACGGCCGCCGACGGCAGCAAGAAGGTGGTGCAGTTCCAGAAGGCGATCATCGCCGCCGGTTCGGCCGTGGTCAACCTGCCGTTCGTGCCGACAGATCCGCGCATCGTCGATTCGACCGGCGCGCTGGAACTGCGCCAGATCCCGAAACGCATGCTGGTCATCGGCGGCGGCATCATCGGCCTGGAAATGGCCACCGTGTACTCGACCCTCGGCGCCCGCATCGATGTGGTTGAAATGCTCGATGGCCTGATGCAGGGCGCCGACCGCGACATGGTCAAGGTCTGGCAGAAGTTCAACGAGAAGCGCTTCGACAAGGTCATGACCAAGACCAGGACGGTCGCCGTGGAAGCGCTGGAAGAGGGCATCAAAGTGAGCTTCGAAGCAGCGGAAGCCGGCGCCACCGCGCCCGAGCCGCAGATTTACGACATGGTGCTGGTCGCCGTGGGCCGCAGCCCGAACGGCGGCAAGATCGCCGCCGACAAGGCTGGCGTGACGGTGACCGAGCGCGGTTTCATTCCGGTCGACGCGCAGATGCGCACCAATGTGCCGCACATTTTCGCCATTGGCGACCTGGTGGGCCAGCCGATGCTGGCGCACAAGGCGGTGCATGAAGCGCACGTCGCGGCCGAAGCGGCGCATGGCGAGAAGGCTTTCTTCGACGTCAAGGTGATTCCATCGGTGGCGTATACCGATCCCGAAGTGGCATGGGTCGGCATGACCGAAGACGAGGCGAAAGCCAAGGGCATCAAGCTCGAAAAAGGGCACTTCCCGTGGGCCGCCAGCGGTCGCGCGGTTGCCAATGGGCGTGACGAGGGCTTCACCAAGCTGCTGTTCGACGCCGAGACGCACCGCATTGTCGGTGGCGGGATCGTGGGCACGCATGCCGGCGACATGATCGGCGAGATCGCGCTGGCGATCGAGATGGGCGCCGACGGCATCGATATCGCCAAGACGATTCACCCGCACCCGACCCTGGGCGAGTCGATCGGGATGGCGGCGGAAGTGTATGAAGGCACATGCACGGACTTGCCGCCGGTGCGCAAGAAGTAAGCGCAGGAATACAAAAAGCCCCGTTCGCGCGTTTGCGTCAACGGGGCTTTTCTATTGCGCTGTAATAGCTACGTAGACTTTAGTACCCTGTCTTTTAGAGCCGTCGTCCCCGCGAAGGCGGGGATCCATAG
>NZ_WHJF01000499.1:0-306 GCF_011682185.1 Massilia genomosp. 1 | reverse complement strand
TGACCAGATTGGAAACGGAAACCTTGGGCGGGTAGTTCACCAGCAAGTGTACATGGTCGTCCTCGCCGTCGAACTCCACCAGTTCCGCTTCAAAGTCCGTGCAGACGCTGGAAAATATCGGCCGCAGGTCGTCAAGAATCTCTTTTGTGAAGACTTCACGGCGGTATTTTGTTACGAATACCAAATGTAGGTGCATGAGGAAAACACCGTGTCTTCCGTGGCGAATTTCATTGTAATGACTCATAGACCAAGCTATAATCGAAGCATGCAACGACGACAAGCCTATCAATACGAACTGATGCCAGA
>NZ_WHJF01000498.1:0-307 GCF_011682185.1 Massilia genomosp. 1 | reverse complement strand
CGCCACGCTCATGCCCGCCTCGTGCGCCAGGGTCGGTACGTCCAGCTCGCCGCTGAAACCCGCATGAATGCGGCGCAAGGCCTTGCCAATCTTGCCAAACTGGCTGTGCTGGGCCAGCGCCGCACGCACCGCGCCACCCTGCTCCCCGGTCAGCACGCGGTACAGGATCTCACGTGTGATGCCAGGCCCCAACACGCGCGCCTCCACCGGGCACAACAGCACTTCGAGCAGGCGCAGCACGGCGTCGCCCATGGCGTCATCCATGGCGGTCGAACACATGCTCACCGGCGTGCTGTGGGCCGCCTGG
>NZ_WHJF01000497.1:0-307 GCF_011682185.1 Massilia genomosp. 1 | reverse complement strand
TTGCCCCCCGCACGCGCCCAGGCCAGAAAACCGACTTGCCCCTTGCTGGTGTAGACCGAGTCCTCAAAGCGGAACAGCAGCAGCTCCAGAACGTCGCGGATCATGTATTTGGAAAAATCGCCGTAGCCAATCGACTTGGCATTCGCGCCTGGCTGCGCCATGTCGTTGTTGATGGCGACATCCTCGCCCAGCAGTTGGGCCGGGGTGCCGGTCTTGATGCCGGCTTCGTACGAATCGGCCCAGATGGGGCGCCCGGCGCCGGCCTTGAGCTTGCGGACCATCTTGCGGGTCTGTTGGTGCATCATGA
>NZ_WHJF01000496.1:0-310 GCF_011682185.1 Massilia genomosp. 1 | reverse complement strand
CGGTGAAGCGCCGCGCACCCTGCGCGGGCACCTGGCGGCCATGGTCCACGCGTGGCTGGTGGCGCACCAGGTCGAGCCGGAGCTGCACAAGGTGCTGGAAAAGGAGTTTCCCTTCTTCGATGCACCGACCCAGGACAGTCCAGCGGACAATAATTCCTTCCAGCGCATCCTGGGCCTGCTGGAACGGCACAAGGACGAGATCGGCCAGCCCGACCTCGACCTGGCCACCTGGATGTTGCTGCGCATGATGGAGTCGCTGGTGCACGCCGCCGTGATGGATGCGCCGGCGCGCTTTGCCGGCGCCGACATC
>NZ_WHJF01000495.1:0-310 GCF_011682185.1 Massilia genomosp. 1 | reverse complement strand
ATCGGCGCCGGAAAAGGCGAAGCGCGCATTTTCTTCGGTGCCGGCGAGCAGGCGCAGGTAGCCGCTGGAGAGCTGGGACATGGTGCCGTCGCCGTCGACGCTGGCGGTGATCGCCAGTTGGTCGATGTTGGCGGGCAGCAGGCGGGTATCGATGCGGAAACCGAGCAGGTCGCCGGGGATGTCGATCAGTTCGGCGCCACCGCAGGGCGTGCGCGGCTGGTTGAAGAAGGTCATGTACGACTCATCGAGCAGCTTGCCGTCGGTGCCCAGGCCGAAGCAGGCGAAGTCGAGCCGCAGGCCGGCGGCGTTC
>NZ_WHJF01000494.1:0-310 GCF_011682185.1 Massilia genomosp. 1 | reverse complement strand
CGCGTACACGTCGGCATATTTTCCCTGCGTCGTGGTGGCACCCCATGACAGGAACTTGGTGGCGCCCTGCGGGTAGGCCTGGCTTTCCGGTGCCGGTCCGACGTAGCCGCCGCGATCTGCGAAGTAGACGATGCGGTCCTTGAGCGCCTGCGTCAATGCCGGATCGAGCGCGCGGCCATGCGCCGTCAGGTAGCTGACGAAATGCGCGCTCTGCACCGCGGCGCTGGCATTGCCGGGCAAATACTGCTCGGGCCAGGTGCCATCCCTGACGACGATGGCCTGCGCAGCGTTCTTGAATAGGGTGTGATAG
>NZ_WHJF01000493.1:0-310 GCF_011682185.1 Massilia genomosp. 1 | reverse complement strand
TCATAATATAGTCAATTCAACCATGCGTGGTAGCAAGCTGACGTGTCCAAGACTCCCCGTTATATCCCGGAAGTGCGTACTCCCCGCGCCGTCAATCACGCATTTGCCGGTGGCCGGGGTGCGGCTGGCCACGATGAACCGGATCACTGGGTCTTCGCATCGCGGGAAGCGACGGAACAAGACCGTTTGGTGATGGCCAGGGCGGCGGCCTTTATTCACGCCGTTGTTGCCCTTGCGCTGGCGAAACTTCTGACATGGTTCCTGGAACTCATCGTCGGGGAGAATAGCGTCACGCAGGCCATCTGGCTGG
>NZ_WHJF01000492.1:0-311 GCF_011682185.1 Massilia genomosp. 1 | reverse complement strand
CGGCTTCCTGATCAATGCGACCAACCCGAAAGGCATCATCTTCATGGTCGCGGTGTTGCCGACGTTTATCTCGAACACCCTGCCGCTGTTGCCGCAGCTACTCATCCTGGGCGCCACCATGCTGACCATCGATACCATCGTCATGCACGGCTACGCCTTCCTGGCCTCGTCCATGCAGCACTATTTCCGCGATGCCGGCGCCGTACGCAAGCAAAACCGCTTTTTTGGCGCGGTGCTGGTCTGCATCGGCGGCGCCCTGTTCTTCGTGAAGCGCGGCAACCACGCCTGAGTTGCTCAGCAGGTAACAGTAG
>NZ_WHJF01000491.1:0-311 GCF_011682185.1 Massilia genomosp. 1 | reverse complement strand
GCGTCGATGCATGACAGCCGCGCCGCCGTGCCGCTGTCGCACATCACGAAGCAACGGGTCACCAATTTGTACGATGTGATGGATGCTGCCTACTGCAGCAAAGAGTTGCACGCCCACTGCCGCGAACTGGGACACGTCCCCCTGCTCGACCATAATCCGCGTGGCGGCGAGAAGGAACACTTCGAGCCGGCCGATGAGGTTCGCTACCGTGAGCGCACTGTGGCCGAACGGACCAACGCACGCCTCAAGGACGAGTTTGGTGGCCGCAACATCATGGTCAAGGGACATGCCAAAGTCATGAGCCATTTGAT
>NZ_WHJF01000490.1:0-312 GCF_011682185.1 Massilia genomosp. 1 | reverse complement strand
CCACCTTGTACCTGAACCTGTACAACGTGTTCGACCGCGCGCCGGTGGCGGATGTGCGTGCCACCGAGGTGCCATCGCGCGGCCGTTCGGTCCGCATCGCGGCGCAGTATCAGTTCTGATGCTGTGAAGCAGGGCGCCGCTGGGCGGCGCCAATGACAAAACCCGGCCTTGCGCCGGGTTTTTTTTAGGGAACGACGAATCGGTGCGCTAAGCCGCTTCTCCCTCCAGATCGAACACCGCCGCCCACAGGCGCCGCACCGCGCCGCTGTGGCGCGCCACCAGCGCCGGGTCGATGCGCGCGCTATCCTTGCC
>NZ_WHJF01000048.1:0-50810 GCF_011682185.1 Massilia genomosp. 1 | reverse complement strand
TTCACCCGCTTGACTGCCCGCTTACCTGCGTCCATTGCCATCTCCCTGGGATTCGTTTGTCACCAGGGATGCATTCTCCAGATCGCCATCGGGTCGCGCAATAACGCCGCTGAGCGACCGCTTACGCATGCCCGATGGCGCGACCGAATGGACGCACCAGATTGAAGTGCCGTTCGCGCCCGAAGCGCGCGCCAGCGGCCTGGGCGACACCGGCTTTCATTCGGTGTGCTGGTACGAGCGCAGCGTCGAACTGCGGCCGCACGCCGGCCGCACCATCCTGCATGTCGGCGCGGTCGACTACCGCGCCCGGATCTGGGTCAACCAGCACCTGGTGGCCGAGCACGAGGGCGGGCACACGCCGTTTTCGGCCGATATCAGCGGCGCCCTCAAGGAGGAGGGCGCGCAGGTCGTGACCGTGTACGTCGAAGACGACCCGCACGACCTGGCCAAGCCGCGCGGCAAGCAGGACTGGCTGCTCGAAGCGCACTCGATCTGGTATCCGCGCACCACCGGCATCTGGCAGACGGTGTGGATCGAACAGGTGGCGTCGACCTACATCCAGAGCCTGCGCTGGACGCCGATTTTCGAGACCTACGAAATCGGTTGCGAAATCGTTGCCACCGGCGATATTTCCGAAGAACTGTTCGTCGAAGTCAAGATCTGGCATGGCGAGAGCCTGCTGGCCGACGACCACTACAAGCTGCTCGGGCACGAGGCCAACCGCAAGATTTCCCTGTCCGACCCCGGCATCGACGATTCGCGCAACGAACTGCTGTGGAGCCCCGAGCGTCCCACCCTGCTCAATGCCGAAGTGACGCTGCACCATCGCGGCCAGGTGCTCGACGTGGTGCGTTCGTACACGGCGCTGCGGTCGGTGGCGATCAACCGCGACCGCTTCATGCTGAACGGGCGCGCCTACGCGTTGCGGCTGGTGCTCGACCAGGGTTACTGGCCCGAGTCGCTGATGACGGCGCCGTCCGACGCGGCCCTGAAACGCGACGTCGAGCTGGCCAAGGCGATGGGCTTTAACGGCGTGCGCAAGCACCAGAAGATCGAAGACCCGCGCTATTTGTACTGGGCCGACCGGCTCGGCTTGCTGGTGTGGGAAGAAATGCCCTCGGCCTACCGCTTCAGTCCCAAGGCCATCACGCGCATGGTGCGCGAATGGACCGAGGCGATCGAGCGCGACTACAGCCACCCGTGCATCATCGTCTGGGTCGCCTTCAACGAATCGTGGGGCGTGCCGAACCTGACCCTGACCCAGGCCCACCGCAACGCGGTCGAGGCCCTGTACCACCTGACCCGCACGCTCGACGCCACGCGCCCGGTGATCGGCAACGATGGCTGGGAGGCGTCGGCCACCGACATCCTCGGCATCCACGACTACGACTGCAATCCCGAGCGGCTGGCGGCGCGCTACACCACCAGCGAGCCGACCCGCACCCTGTTCGACCAGCGCCGCCCGGGCGGACGCATCCTGACGCTGGACGGCTTTCCGCATCGCGGCCAGCCGATCGTGCTGACCGAGTTCGGCGGCGTCGCCTTCGACAAGCAGGGCGCCGGCGCGCCCACCTGGGGCTATTCGCGCGCCCACACCGCAGACAGCTTCCTCGACCTGTACCGGCGCCTGCTGGCGGTGGTCAACACCACCACCATGTTCAGCGGCTTTTGCTACACCCAGTTCAGCGACACCTTCCAGGAAGCGAACGGCCTGCTGTGCGCCGACCGCACGCCCAAGGTCCCGCTCGAACTGATCCGCGCCGCCACGCTCAACGACCACGAGAAGGAGGAGTGCGATCCGGGAATTACCTGAGCAGCCGCCCACCTCACCCGCGCGGGACGGCGCCGCCGGTCCGCAGGACACACTACCAGCGAACATACGCCCGCGACGGGCGAAAGGAGATCACATGTCGACCATCATCGTTTTTTGCCACTTGCGCTGGGACTCTGTCTACCAGCGGCCGCAGCAGTTGTTATCGCGGCTGGCGCACCATTTCCGCATCCTCTTCGTGGAGGAGCCCGTTCACGATGATGGCGACAGCTTCATGGAACAATCGCGCCCTGTCCCGAACGTGACCGTGTTGCGGCCGCATACGCCGGTGCATGCGCCGGGCTTTCACGACGACCAGATCCGCCTGCTGCAACCGATGCTGGCCGGCCTGGCGCCGCCCGGCGAGCGGCCCATCGTCTGGTTCTATACGCCGATGGCCCTGCCGCTGCTGCAGGAACTGCGCGCCAGCCTGGTGGTGTACGACTGCATGGACGAACTGGCGGCGTTCAAAAACCCGCCGCGCCAGCTCCTGCAGCGCGAAACCGCCTTGCTGAACCTGGCCGACCTGGTGTTCGCCGGCGGGCCGAGCCTGTACCAGGCCAAGCGCGAACGCCATCCGAACGCGCATTGCTTTCCCAGCAGCGTGGACGTGCGCCATTTCGAGCGCGCGCTCGAGCGCGACCGCAACCATCCGCTCCAGGCCGGCATCGGCGTGCCGCGCCTGGGCTTTTATGGCGTGATTGACGAGCGCTTCGACGCGCCCCTGATCGGCGCGCTGGCCGATGCGCATCCCGACTGGCAACTGCTCATGGTGGGCCCGGTCATGAAAATCGACCCGGCCAGCCTGCCGCGGCGCCCCAACATCCACTACCTGGGGCAGCAATCGTACGAGGCGCTGCCCGGCCTGCTGGCCGGCTGGGATGTGTGCCTGCTGCCGTTCTTGCTGAACGAGGCGACCCGCTTCATCAGCCCGACCAAGGTGCTCGAATACATGGCCGCCGAACTGCCGATCGTCAGCACCGCTATCGCCGACGTCGCCCGGCCGTATGGCCATGTGGTGGCGATCGCGCACGACCGCGCCGACTTCAGGGCGGCGTGCGAAGCGGCGCTGTCGATGACGCCCGAACGGCGCGCCGCCATGTGCGCCACCATGCGCGGTATCGTGGCGGGCACCTCGTGGGACGTCACCGTCGATGCGATGCGCCGCCTGCTGGCCGAGACCGCCCCGGGACGCAGCACGGGGCGCTTTGGCGGGGCCGGCAACGCGGGCGCCGGCAATGCGGGCGCCGCCAACGCGGGCGCCGGCGCCACCGGCAGCGGCGCCACGGTCAACCCGCTGCGCTCGCAGACTGGTGCGCAGAACGTGCAGACCGTCATCGTCGGCGCCGGCCCGACCGGCTTGTCCGCCGCCTACCATCTGGGCGAGGGCGCGCTGCTGCTCGACAAGAACAGCAGCGTCGGCGGCTGGTGCCGCTCGATCCACGACCAGGGCTTCACGTTCGACCATGCCGGGCACATCATGTTCTCGAACGATCCCTATGTGCTTTCGCTGTACGAGATGCTGCTCGGCCCCAACCTGCACTGGCAGGATCGCGAAGCCTGGGTTTACAGCAAGCAGGTATACACGCGCTACCCCTTCCAGGGCGCGCTGTACGGCTTGCCGCCCAAAGTGATCACCGAATGCATCATCGGCGCGGTGGAAGCGCGCTTCGGCAGCATCGACGGGGCCGCGCCGGCACCAGCGCCGTGCGCGGTCAAGCCGGTGGAAGACTGCTGCGCCGATGGCACGGTCGAGCTGGCCCACGGCACGGCCAGCATCGCGCCGCGCAAGCGCGACAGCCAGAATTTCGAAGATTTCATTTACAAGGTCTGGGGTCGCGGCATCGCCGAGCACTTCGCCATTCCCTACAACAAAAAGCTGTGGACGGTGCCGCTTTCCGAGATGGAAACTTCCTGGCTCGGGGGCAGGGTGCCGCTGCCGGACCTGGAAGAGATCATCGAAGGCGCGCTGGAACCGGTCGCCAAGCCGATGGGGCCGAATGCCCGCTTCGGCTATCCGCTCTCGGGCGGTTTCCAGGCGCTGATGTCCGGTTTCCTGCCGCATATCAAAGGCAAGATCGAGATGAACGCCGAAGCGGCCCAGCTGCTGCCGCGCGAACACGTGCTGGTGATGGCCGACGGCAGCCGCTACCGTTACGACCACTTGATCAGCACCATGCCCTTGCCCGAATTGATCAAGCTGACCGGCAGCGAAGCGCCGCCCGAGGTGCGGGCGGCGGCCGAGGGCCTGCGTCACTTGTCGGTCCGCTGCGTCAACCTTGGCGTGGCGCGCGAAAACATCACCGACAAGCATTGGGTCTACTATCCAGAAGACACGATTTTCCACCGCATTTTTGTGCAGGGAAACGCCAGTCCGCACTGCAATCCGCCCGGTGGGTTCGGGCTGAGCTGCGAGATTTCGTATTCCCCCTGGAAGCCGCTGCCGCTCGACGGCCAGGCGCTGATCGAGCGCTGCATCGAGGACTGCGTCAAGGTCACCATGCTCAGGCCCGACGATCGCATCATCAGCGCCAACCTGGTCGACATGCCGTACGCGTATGTGGTGTACGACCACGCGCGCGCGGCCAACGTGGCGCTGGTCAAGGCATGGCTGGCGCGTTACGACATCGTGCTGGCGGGGCGTTACAGCGAATGGGAGTACTACAACTCCGACCATGCCTTCATCGCCGGCAAGAAGGCGGCGGAAGCGGTGCTGCGCCAGCGTGCCGATGCGGCGCAGAACGTCGGGTCGGAGTGAGCAAGCGTTGAGCTCGCGCGCCAAGGCAGCCCTCGGAGGTCAACTCAAAGCGTTTCAGATTGCGATCACTGTCACCCTTGACGCGGAAACGACGTTGACGGTGTCGGTAAGTAAGGCGTTTTGGCGATGAAGACGTAGCAGCGGCGACAAGCTAGTGTCCCGAGTTAGAAATTCGTTGAATAAATATGGCGACAATCGCACCGATACTGCGTCACAAATGCTCGCCAGGCCTCGGCCTGCCTGCGCTTTGTTCCTTGTCTCTTTACGATTTCACCACATTTAATCATCAACGAATTTCTAACTCGGGACACTAAAAAGGGTAGCGCCAGTCACGGGCCAGTCCCGTTGGCGGGCGCTTCCAAATAGATGCGCATCCATTTTGTGCTGTCCAGCGGCCCTAAGCGGCGCCTTGCCGCCTTGCCCACCGCAGGCAATGCGCGCACGGCGTCGCGGCGTGCGCCGTGCAAGGCGCCCGCTTCTGTTCGCTAGAAATTCACGATCATGTCTGCATACATCATTAGCGCTGGATCGCACCACCCGACACGCGCACGCGGTCGCCTGTGGCGAACGATGGCGCCGCTTCCTGTGTGACGACCTGGGTCACGCCGTCGTCCATCTTCAGCGTGATGCGGTAGACGCGGTCACCGCTCATGGCGCCGCCGCTGGCGCCCGTGCTGCCGGCACTGCCGGTGCCGCCAACCGACCCTGTGCTAGCGGTAGTCCCGCTGCCCTGGCGCGGCACGACTTCGATCTTGCTCACGGTGCTGTTGGGCGCGTTTCCCGGGGCGCCCGCGCCACTGGCCATGCTGCCGCCCGACTGGGCGCCGCCCGTCGCGGCGGAGCTACCCATCCCGGCCATGGAACTGTCCATGCTGGTGTCTGTGGCGCTAGCGGAGCTACCCGAGCCCGTCGTGCTGCCCGTGCCGGTGCCCGCCATGCTGCCGCTGCCTCCGGTGGCGCTGGCGCCACCGCTGGACTGGGCAGCGCCGCCCATTGCCGCGCTACCGGCGCCGCTTCCCGCCGTGCCGCCACTGTCGGTCGTGCCGCTGCCTGTCGACGACGTGCTCGCCGGACTGTCGCCGCTGGTCCCGCTGGCCGTGTCGCTGCCATTCATGCCGGTGGAACTGCAGGCCGCCAGCGCCAGCAAGCCCGCCAGAAGCACGCTTTGTTCGATACGCTTCATGATCAACTCCTTTGCTTGGTGTCTTCCTTGTGTGCGTGACAATCCCGCGTGCCACACCGGTAAGAGCCAACGATTCGACTAACGTTCCCATGCATTCATCGGCCTTTTGACACAGGTCAAACAATGCGCAGATCGTCTTGAATTTTTCGGAAGGTGCAGTGCTCGCGCAAAGACAGCGCTGCGTGCGCTTGATACAGCGCAAATACCCGCTGCTTTGAACGGGTAATAATTTTCCTACTGAAATTTATGAAAGCGCGTCATGCCTGCCACTTCACTTTCCAGCCTGATCATCGAGCTGGTCGCTTCGATGGAATCGAGCGTCGCCAGCCTGCGCGCGCATCATCACTCAGAACAGGCGGTGCGGCGCCTGGTGCGCGTGGCGCAATCGCACCAGCTTGGCGCTGGCGTTGGCGATACCGCGCCCGGCGCGCCAGCGTTAGCGGGAGCGCGTTTGCGGCAGAAATGCCCAGAGCAGGCCGGCAGTGACGAGCGCGGCGTTGCAATCGACCATCCAGTCGCCGACCGCGCCTGTGCGGTACGGTAGAAAACTCTGCACCAGTTCGTCCAGCGCGCCCATGACCATCACGGTCAGCACCGATTTGATGGCGCGTTCGCGCGCACTGCCCAGGCTGCCGGTGAACAAGAGGAAGGTGATGATGCCGTAGGCCAGCGAGTGCAGCACGATGCCGGACGCCACGGTGCCAATCTCGGCGCGCGCACCGGGCAGGGAACCCATGACGAGAATGGCGGCGTAGATCGCCAGCGCGGTACGGTAGCGCAATTTGCGCAGGCGTTCATCAAGAACAAGCAGGGAAAGCAGGGCGGACATGTTGGGGGGCGTGAGGGAAAACCGCCACCTTACCATGCCGGCCGTCGCGCGTGCGCGACCGGCATGTTGTTTGCCCAGGGGGTCAGATGCTCAGGGCGGGCGCGCCATTGGGGTAGCGCGCGTCGAAACAGCCGTGGCATTCGGCGCAGAACAGATGGGCGACGCGGACGGCGCGCTGGCGCAGGACCAGCTTGAGGTGGGTATGGTTGCACTTCGGGCAAGTCTCGCGCACCGTGCCGAAGGTGATCAGTTCGACCGGGGCGTTATCGCTGTCGAGGTGGTCGACAACGGTGCTGGGATGGAGTTCGGTAAGGACGAGCGTGTCGTCCGGCGTGTGGCGCTGGCGGCGGCTGGCGTTTGCCTGTTGATAAAGTGGCTCGGATAGTGCATCAAGGACATATTCACTCATTCTTATCGCTCCGCTTGGCTGGCCAATGGTTATGAAAAAAGCTCGAGGAACTTCATGATAGATGAATAAGCGCCAGCTTCAAGCCTTTGCGTCATCTTTTCGCCTGTCCTAGTCAAAGGAACAGGGAAAAGTGTTGCGCCAAAAAAAAAGCCCGCTTGTGGGAGCGGGCTAAACCCAAGATCGGGCCAAGAGATCGTCAATTCGGAGTGGTGTGCCGCCCTCCGGGTCGACACACCTGGCTGCCAGTCACGCATATCGGTTACGTGTACAGCAGATGAAGCAAGTATAGGCAGGGAATGTTACCCAGTTATGACACTGCGCAACAATGTGGGAAAGCGAGGAAAAAGATGTCCGCCGGCATGCGCTCCGGCCGCGCACCACCGGCACAGGCAAAAAAAAGCCCGCTGATGAAAGCGGGCTTAAACTATTTTCTTGGAGGAAGATAGTGGAGACAGGTGCAATTATGCGGCCCGGGCAATTATATGTCTAATTGCCATTTCGGATATCAGACATGCGCCTCACTTATATCTCCCCCGCTCGCCTTAGACGGTGACGCTCAGGTCGACGTCGATGTTGCCGCGTGTCGCGTTCGAGTACGGGCAGACTTCATGCGCCTTGTGTACCGCCGCCTGGGCCGTCGCCAGGTCCATGCCGGGCGTCTTCACGACCAGCTTGACGGTCAGGCCGAAGCCGCCTTTGTCGTTCGGGCCCACGCCGACCGACGCATCGATGCTGGTGTCGGCAGGAACCGGGGTCTTGAGGGCGCCGCTGACCAGTTTCAGGGCCGACAGGAAACACGCCGCGTAGCCTGCCGCAAACAGTTGCTCAGGATTGGTGCCGGCGCCACCGGCGCCGCCCAGCGACGTCGGGGTCGACAGTTTGACATCCAGGACGTTGTCATCGGAAACGGCGCGGCCATCGCGACCACCGCTTGCTGTTGCGTGTGCTGTGTAGAGAACTTGCATGCTAACTCCTTGCTTGGGTTGGGGCGGCAACGCTGTGCCGATGGAATAACTATAGCGAACAATTCAATTGTGCGCAATCAATTTAGTCAAATTCTTTGCCCGCGCTGGCGGGGGCCGCCCTCCCCCCGCCGCCAGTTCAGTCGTGTTCTTCCATCGCCTTGAACAAGTCGTCGCGCACGCCCGACAGCTCCTTGCGCATGCGTCCCAGCGCGGCCAGTTCCTGCCCGCTGGCGCACAGCACCTGTTCCGGAATCGCTTCGGCCTGCGCGCGCAGCGCCTTGCCTTGCGCGGTCAGCACGATGCGCACCTGGCGCTCGTCATGCGGATCGCGGTTGCGCGAGAGCAGGCCGTTCGCTTCCAGGCGCTTGAGCAGCGGCGTGAGCGTGCCCGAATCGAGAAACAGGCGCGCCCCGATATCCTTGACCAGGATTGCATCCTGTTCCCACAGCACCAGCATCACCAGGTATTGCGGGTAGGTCAGGCCGAGCCGGTCGAGCATCGGCTTGTAGGTCTTGGTCATCGCGTGCGAGGCCGAATACAGCGCGAAGCAAAACTGGTTTTCCAGCGCCAGCATGTTGATCCCCGCCGGCAGCGGCTGTTTGGTTTGGCTCATTCCTTCACCGGCACCGTGTAGTTGAGGGCAAGCCGGCCACCGTCGACATACATGGTCTGGCCGGTCATGTAGGACGCGTCGTCGCTGGCCAGGAACACCACCACGGAGGCGATCTCGTCCGGCTCGCCGCAGCGTCCCAGCGGGGTGCGCGACAGGATCGTGTTGCGCGCTTCCGGGCTGCCCAGCACGGCTTTCTTGGCCAGTTCGGTCAGGATGGTGCCGGGGCCGATGCCGTTGACGCGGATGCCGTAGCCGGCCAGGTTCAGCGCCATCACCTTGGTCAGCTGGTTGATGCCGCCCTTGGAAACCACGTACGGCACCTGGTTGGCGATCGCCACTTCCGAATTGACGCTCGACATGTTGATGATGCAGCCGTGCTGCTGGCTCACCATGTGGCGCGCCGCCGCCTGACCGCACAGGAACATCGACTTGAGGTTGATCCGCATGACGCGGTCGAAATCGTCTTCGGTCAGGTCGAGAAAATCGGCGGCGTGCGTCACGCCGGCGTTGTTGACCAGCACATCGATACGGCCGAAGGCGGCCACGGTGGCGGCGATCATGGCGTCGACATCGGCCTTCTGGCTGACGTCGGCGGCGAAGAAGCGGGCGTTCTCGCCGAGCGCTTCGGCCGCGGCGGCGCCGTCGGCCTTGATATCGACCAGCATCACGCGCGCGCCTTCCTTCACCAGGCGCTGGGCGCAGGCCAGGCCAATGCCTTGGGTGGCGCCGGTGACGATCGCTACTTTTTGCTCAAGTCTCATGTAGTGCTTTCAATGTGATACGGACATAGCGAATTTTAACCACACAGCGCGCCCGGCGTTGGGTTTTTTGCGCTGCGTCATAACATGATGGGGCGATCCGGCAACTCATTGGCGCGCGCGCCCTTGGCCGGAAAGTGTTCGGCCAGCAAAGCGTTGACTTGTTCCAATGCCGCCAGGGTGGCGGCGTGGAATTGACCCTGCGCAAAACCCTGCGTCATCAAGGCGCACAAGCGTTTCCAGACGATATTGTCGATCTTGCGCCCGACGTTGCGGTCGGTCACGATTTCGACTCGATGCTCGGCCAGGTTCACGTAGATCAGCACGCCGCAATTGTCTTCCGTATCCCAGATGCCATATTCGGCAAACAAGGCAATCGCGCGTTCGCGAATCCCCATGCCGGCCCACAAGGCGTCGAACGGCATGGCGTGCTCGACGATCAGGCGCAGCTCGCTGCGATGGGTTTGCTCGCCGGCCGTGATGGCCTTGCCGATCGCGTCCAGCGTTTCCGGCGGAAACGCGCGCCGGCCTTTGGCGGCCGTGCTGCGCCAGTGGCGCCACATGCGCGCCATGCGAGGCGCCAGGCGCGAACCGCTGCTTGATGTGGCGGACTGACTCATTACCAATCTCCCGAGGCGCCGCCGCCGTCAAAACTGCCGCCGCCGCCGGAAAACCCGCCGCCGGAAAAACCGCCGCCACCGCCACCGCCGCCGCCACGACCGAGGCCGCCCAGCGCGCTGCCGATGATGAGGCCGGTCGCGCCGCTGCTCCAGCCGCCGCTGCCAAGTCGCGCGCGCCGTGGCCGGAACATCGATGCCAGCGCGACGGCGCCGAACAGGATCAGCGGCACCAGCATGCCGCCGCCGCCCGACTCTTGCGCCTGGCGCTGTTGCGGCGGCGGGGCAGGGAACTGTTCCGCGTTGAGCAGCGTGGCAATCGCGCCCACGCCGGCGACCAGGCCGTCATAAAACTGCTTCTGCTGGAAATGCGGTGCGATTACATCCTGCAAGATGCGCTTCGATTGCGCATCGGTCAGCACGCCTTGCACGCCGCGCCCGGCTTCGATGCGCAAGCGCCGCAGGGCGGCCGGATTGTCGGGCGCCACCACCAGCAGCACCCCATCGTCGACGCCCTTGCGGCCGAGCTTCCAGGCATCGGTCACGCGGATGCTGTACTGCTCGATCTGTTCCGGCGCCGTGCTCTTGACCAGCAACACCGCGATCTGGCTGCCGGTCTTGCTTTCGTAATCCGTCAGCACGGCTTCCAGTTTGGCGCGCTGTTCTTCGCTCAGCATGCCGGCCTGGTCGGTGACATGGGTGCTCAAGGTCGGCACCGGCGCCAATTGCGCGTGCGCGGCCGTGCCGAAGCCCAGGCCGAGGGCCAGGGCCAGCATCCAGAGATAAGGCAGCAGCTTCATCGGCTTACTTGCCAAAGTTCACAGCCGGGGCGGTCGAAATCGCTTTTTCGTTTTCGACGGTAAACGACGGCTTGGTGTCATAGCCGAACATTTTCGCCGTCAGGTTGGTCGGGAACTTACGCACCTGAACGTTGTAATCCTGCACCGTGACGATGTAACGCTGGCGCGCAACCGTGATGCGGTTCTCGGTGCCTTCGAGTTGCGACTGCAGGTCGCGGAAGCTGGCGTCGGCCTTCAGGTCGGGATATTTTTCGGCCACCACCATCAGGCGCGACAAGGCGCCGGTCAGCTGGCCCTGCGCCTCCTGGAATTTCTTGAACGCTTCCGGATTGTTCAGCACTTCGGGGGTGACCTGGATGCTGGTAGCGGCGGCGCGCGCGCGCGTGACCGACTCCAGCGTTTCTTTTTCGTGGGTGGCGTAACCCTTGACCGTATTGACCAGGTTCGGAATCAGGTCGGCGCGGCGCTGGTACTGGTTGACGACTTCGCCCCAGGCGGCCTTGGTGGCTTCATCCTTGGTCTGGAACTCGTTGTAGCCGCAGCCGGACAGCAAGGTTCCTGTCAGTGCCAGGGTCAGCAGCACCCGTGCGCAGCGTGCGAATGCAGTGTTTTTCATGGTATTTCCGTCCGTAGCAAGTTGTCGAATGGTCAAAAATATACCCTAAATGCCAACAAGATGACTTTTCAAACGTGCGTGCCGGCGAGCGGGGAGGGGCGGGGGACGCGCTACAATGGCGGGTTTGTAATCGACTACGAGGCTGTCCTGTGAACTTTATCAACAAGCTGTCCGCCGCCTGGACCACCAACAACTCCCTGCTGTGCGTCGGTCTCGACCCCGACCTGGCGCGTTTTCCGGCCCAACTGGCCAAGGAGCCCGAAGCGATTTTCCTGTTTTGCAAGGAAATCATCGACGCCACGGCGGACCTGGCCTGTTCGTTCAAGCCGCAGATCGCTTACTTTGCCGCGCTGGGCGCGGAGGGGCAGTTGGAGCGCATTTGCGCGTATGCGCGCCAGCATTATCCGCACATTCCCCTCATTCTCGACGCCAAGCGCGGCGACATCGGCGCCACCGCGCGCCAGTACGCGCGCGAAGCGTTCGACCGCTACGGGGCCGATGCGGTCACGCTCAATCCGTACATGGGTTTCGATTCGGTCGAGCCGTACATGGAGTGGACCGATCGCGGCGCCATTGTGCTGTGCCGCACGTCCAATCCGGGCGGATCGGATTTGCAGTTCCTGATGGCCGATGGCAAGCCGCTGTACCAGCATGTGGCGCGCATGGTGGCGGAGAAGTGGAACACGAACGGGCAGTGCGCGCTGGTGGTGGGGGCGACTTTTCCGGACGAGTTGGCGCAGGTGCGGGCGATCGTGGGCGAGATGCCGCTGCTGGTGCCGGGTGTGGGTGCGCAGGGTGGCGATGTGGAAGCGACCGTCAGGTCGGGCCGCACGGCCAGCGGCGCCGGCATGATGATCAACTCGTCGCGCGCGATTTTGTACGCGACGGCGCAGGGGAGCGAGGATTTTGCGGCGGCAGCGCGCCGGGTGGCGACAGAAACAAGGGACGCGATCAATTTGTATCGCTAACTCGTCGTTCCCGCTAGCTCCAAAACCGTCGTTCCCGCGCCAAGGGCCGCCTTGGCGCGGGAATGACGGTAACAGTCAGAACGGGAACGACAGAGACTAGTACCTGCTCGGCGCAATCGCCTCCGCATAATCGTACAAGGTCCCCAAAATCTCCTCGGCACGCTCGTCGGCGTCTTCCGACAAGGTGTCGATCTCGGCAAACAACTGCTCGATCGTCCGCGCCCCGCCTTGCCCGTCGAACAGCCTGGCGGCGCGATGATCTTCCCACTGCTGCGCTTCCGCTTCACTGAGCAAGTCCGGGAAATTGCGCGCGCGATACCTGAACACCAGTTCCACCAGCCGCTGGTCTTCAAACGATGGCTTGGCCTTGGCCAGCTTCTCGGGGGTCTCGGCCCGTAAGGACTCCAGCTTGCGCCGGTCGCCGTTGCCGATAAACCCGCCATACAAGTCCTCGTCCACATCCACGGCCTCTTGCGCGCCCGGGCGCTGGTACACCTGGGCCCACAAGGCCCCCATATCCGGCCCCGCCGCCACCACGGCCGCGAACGCGCGCGCCTGCGCGATATCGATGCCCCACTTCTGCGCCATGTCTGTAGTGAGCGTCTTGAGATTGCCCACCAGCATAGGTGACTTGTTCAAATGGATGCTCTTGATCGGCAAGCGCGTCATGCCTTCCGGCAAATCGGCCGAACGTGTGAACATGCGCAGGCGGATCGTGTCCGCATCGAGCCCGAACAGCTCGGCCGGGTCATGGCTGCAATCCCACACCAGCACTTCATTCTTGTTGGTCGGATGCGTCGCCAGCGGCCATACCAGGCCGATGCAGCCACGCTCGGTCGGGAACATGCCCGACACGTGCAGGAAGGGCTGGCGCTGGGCCGCCGCCAGGTGCATGCCCATTTCCGAGGCGACCTTGTCTTTCTTGTGCAAGGCCAGGCAAAAATCGAACAGCTTGGGCTGCTTGTCGCGGACCAGGCGCGCCAGGGCGATGGTGGCGCGCACGTCCGACAGCGCATCGTGGGCCGACTCGTGCAGCAAGCCATTGGCCTTGGCCAGGTGCTCGAGCTTGAAACTTGGCTTCCCGTCTTCCACGCGCGGAGGAAAAACGATGCCATCCGGGCGCAGCGCGTAGGTCATGCGCACCACGTCGAGCAAGTCCCAGCGCCCGCAATTGTGCTGCCACTCGCGCGCGTACGGGTCGATCAGGTTGCGCCAGAACAAAAAGCGCGTGATCTCGTCATCGAAACGGATGGTGTTGTAGCCCACCCCGATGGTGCCGGCCTGGCTGAAGGCCGCTTCGATGGTGGCCGCGAACTGGTGCTCGGGCACACCCAGCTCCAGGCATTGCTGCGGCGTGATGCCGGTGATCAGGCACGATTGCGGGTCGGGCAGGAAATCCGGCGCCGGCTGGCAGTACAGCATGATCGGCTCGCCGATTTCGTTCAGGGCGGCATCGGTACGGATCGCGGCGAACTGCGCCGGACGATCGCGGCGCGGCTGGGCGCCGAAGGTTTCGTAGTCGTGCCAGAGAAAGGTATGGGTGGTCATGGAACTTTGATCAATAAGTAGCAGCCCTGGGACGTGCGCCTCGGGGCGGACCCTGACACCGTTGGCCCTGGAGCCGTCATTCCCGCGAAGGCGGGAATCCAAGGCGCCGTCGCTGAGTGTACGTGCATTGGATTCCCGCCTTCGCGGGAATGACGGGCTCTGAATTTCAGGGCCGAAACGTCGGCGTTATCGGGGGCGGACCCATATGGTACACAGATTGGCGCCGCCTTGGGGCGTGCTTTCAGCGTGCGACCCGGTTGCGTCCGCCATCCTTGGCGCGGTACAAGGCGGCGTCGGCCGCTGCGATGAGGGCGCTGTCATCCATGCCCGCTTCCAGCATGGCCACCCCGAACGACGCCGTGATGTGCGGCAGCGGAACCCGCATATCGCGGAAAATCGGCGCTTCGCGCATGCGTGCGCACAAGCGGTCGGCCACCATCACGGCCAGCGGTTCGGCCGTTTCGGGCAGGATCACCATCAATTCCTCGCCGCCGTAGCGCAATGCGAAATCGGACGGGCGCAGCGCCGTCGAAATCACGTCGGCCGCCGCGCGCAGGGCGTCGTCGCCGGCCAGGTGGCCGTGGGAATCGTTGAACAACTTGAAGTGATCGAGGTCGAGCATCACCAGCGCCAGCGGCGTGCCGGCGCGGTGCGCGGTGGCGATCAGCTTGGGCAGCATGTCGTTCATCCAGGCGCGATTGTAGAGCCCGGTCAAGCCATCGTTCATCGATAGCTGGCGGTAGAATTCGCCCAGCTTCTGACGCCGCCGCAACAGCGCGTTGGCGGCCCGGATGCGGAACGACAACAGCCGCAACAGGTTGCGCGCCAGGCCGTTCGACTGGTCGATCAGCTTCCACACCAGCTCGCCCTCGATGACGAGCAGTTCCGATTCTTCCAGCGCGCTGATCGAGGCCAGGTTGGCCGCTTCGTCCAGCACCGATTGCTCGCCCACGCTCTCGCCCGGTAAAATCTTGCTGACGGTGCCGTCGGCCATGCCGTTGCGGGTGTCGGCTTCGACCGCCAGGGCGCCGCGCAGCACGATGTACAGGCGCGCGCGGTTGCTGTCTTCGACCTTGGCGCCGGTGTCGAGCCGTACCACGGCGCACCCGCCCAGGGCGCACGCGATCTGCTGGTCGTCGATGTCGCGGAACAAATGCAAGTCGCGGATGGTGTAGCCCGATGCTGCGAAGGTGCCGATCTGTTCCAACATAGTCTCTCCGGTCAAATGTGCGCCGCTATAACCATTGGCGTTTGCATCATATCAGTGTTCCAATAGCGTCATTCGAATTGAACCGTTCATTCCATGTACTTTACCGACGCCCTCGGCACCCCATTTCAGCCCGACCCGGCGGCACGGATCGTGTCGCTGGTGCCCTCGATTACCGAATTGCTGTGCGACCTCGGGCTGGCCGGGCAAGTGGTCGGGCGCACCGGTTTTTGCATCCATCCGGCCGCACAGGTGGCCTCGATTGCCAAGATTGGCGGCACCAAGGATGTGAACCTGGAAAAGATCCGCAAGCTCGCACCGACCCATCTGGTGGTCAACATCGACGAAAACGAAAAGCCGACCGTCGACGCGCTGGCCGCATTCGTGCCGCACATCGTCGTCACCCATCCGGTGGCGCCGCGCGACAACCTTGCACTGGCGCGCCTGATGGGCGGGATTTTTTGCGCCGGCGAGAAGGCCGAAGCATGGTGCGCGGACTTCGAAGCGGAGTACGCGGCGCTGCAAGCCTTGCCCAAGGGACGTCCGGCAACCGTGCTGTACTGCATCTGGCAAGATCCATGGATGAGCATTTCGGCCGATACCTACATCGCCCGCATGATGGCCGAGATCGGCTGGAGCGTGCCGCAACTGGGCGACCCGGCGCGCGATGCCACCCGTTACCCGTGTTTTACCTGGTCCGAGCAATTGGTGGCGCGCATCGACGGCGTGCTGCTGTCGACCGAACCGTATCGCTTCACGGAGGTCCACGCGGACGCGCTGGAAAAGCAGATCGGCAAGCCGGTGTATCTGGTCGATGGGGAAATGATGTCGTGGTACGGCAGCCGTTCGCTGGCTGGTTTGCGCTACCTGCGCGCGATGGCGCAGTCGGCGTCGATGTTCTGAGCGGGGCAGCGCGATGCCATGCTGGTTTGCGTCGCGCCGATGCAGGCCAGCCTGCCGTGCGGCAGGCGCTGGCCTGTCAGCTGGCGATTGCCAGGTAAATTACTCGCTCACTTCGTCCGGCTCAGGCACCAGTTTCGGCGTGGCGTGCAGCTGTTTGTCATGCAGACGGCCCAGGGCGCTGTCGATGGCGCGCTTGAGCTTGTCGGCAGCGCCGCTGATGGCCTGGTGCAAGCTGACCGCGTGGTCGCTGACGGCGATCGGCTGGTAGCCGGTCACGCGCGCTTCAAGCAGGCAGCGGTTGCCGCCATCCGACGATTTCTGGCTGTTTTCGTCGCTGAGGTGGACTTCAACACGGGTAATGTGTTCGCTAAAACGGGAAACGGCGGCGGAGACCACGGATTGCACATGATCGTCGAGGCCTTGATGACGTTCGATCGTTTTATCTGTATTGATGTTGATTTGCATAAGCTCACTCCCGGCTGTTCATAAAGGTACTGGCACAACCCATTCTACCTGCATGTGCGGCTTGCGCGCATTGCTGCGCCACGCCAGGGTTGGCACTTCGTTAAGCACACGACCTATCTTACACCTTTCGTTGATATTGCTCCGTGCAAATGAAATCGGGTCATGCCGGTGGCCAGCGCAGGGCGTCCGCCAGCGCGTCGACGCGCTCGATGGCGAAGCCCATGTTCAGGTACAAACGGCGCGCCTGCGGATTGCTGCGATGCACAGACAAGGTCAGCGGCAGGCCATGCCCGGCCGCCCATTGCTGGAGTGCGCGCAGCACGGCGCTGCCGATGCCGCGTCCGCGCGCATGCGGCAGCAGGGCGATATCGACCAGGCGCACGGCCAGCGGCCCATGGTCGACGACGATGCGCGCCAGCGCTTCTTGGCCCTCGTGCAAGATCAGATACAGGGCATCGGGAAAGCGCGCGCGGTAATCGGCTCCTTGCAGGCGCTGCTGCATCGATATCAGCGACGCGGCCAGGGTCGGATCGGCGCCGCCGCTGCCGAGCAAGTCCTGGCGCGTGGAGGCATACAGGCGCGCCAGGAACGGCGCATCGCCCGGCGCCGGGGCACGCGCGCCGAACGCGTGCAGATGGGTGGCCAGCGTCATGGCAGGGCCTTGGCGTCGCGCGCGGCGGCCTCTTCGTTTTCATGATGGGGAAAGCGGTCCATGCGCGAGAGCACCGGGAACTTGACGATCCAGATCGCCGTGACCGCCAGGGTGGCGGCGCCGCCGAACAAGATGGCGCGGGTCAGGCCGAACCAGCCTGCGGTCAGGCCCGACTCGAATTCGCCGAGCTCGTTGGATGCGCCGATGAACACCGCATTGACCGCGCTCACGCGGCCGCGGATCTCGTCCGGCGTTTCGAACTGCACCAGCAGATGGCGTACGTAGACGCTGACCATATCGCCCGCGCCGAGCAGGAACAGGGCCGCCAGCGCGACCGGAAAACTCGCGCTCCAGCCCAGCACCATGGTGGCCAGGCCGAACACGGCCACGCCGCCGAACATCCACGCGCCGACGCGGCGGCGGATCGGATAAAACGCCAGCAACACCGAGCACAGCGCGGCGCCGACCCCGGGCGCGGTGCGCAGCAGGCCCAGGCCCGCCGAGTCCACCTGCAGCACATCGTGCGCGTACGCCGGCAACAGCGCCGTGGCGCCGCCGAACAGCACCGCGAACAGGTCGAGCGAAATTGCCCCCAGCATGATCGGGCGCGACCACACGAAGCGCAAGCCTTCCAGCACCGTGTGCCAGGTCGCCGGATCCTTGTTGACCGCCTGCGGCGCGCTGGTGGTGAGCGCCATCAGCATCACCGACAGCACCAGCAGCGCGGCGGCGGCCAGGTACACGGTGGACGGCCCGGCGATGTACAGCAAGCCGCCCAGCACGGGGCCGACAATGACGGCGACGTGAAAGGCCGAGGAACTGAGGGCGACGGCCTGGCTGAAGCGCTCGTTCGGCACCATATTGCGCAGCACCGCCTGGGTGGCCGGCATCATGAAGGCGCGAGCGCTGCCGAACAGCACCAGGACCGCGAACACCGGCCACACCACCCCGATCCCGCTCACGGTGAAGGCCAGCAACAGCAAACCGCACAGCAACTGCGTGAGGAGGCAGATGATGATGATCAGGCGCCGGTTGTAGCGGTCGGCCGTGTGGCCGGCCAGCAAGATCAACACCAGGAAAGGGGCGAACTGGGCCAGGCCGATCAAGCCCAGGTCGAACAGGCTGCCGGTCATTTGATACACCTGCCAGCCAATGGCCACGCTTTGCATCTGTACCGCCAGGGTGCCCAACACGCGCGCCGCAAGGTAAAACGAGAAATTTCGATTGCGCAAAACACTGAAACCGTTGGACGGTGACATCACTGACATAGGAACTTTCGGGACTGGCTACGCGGGTAGGGTAAAATGATTCTTTCTGGAATCATCAACATGGCATTGTGCCCGATGTTTCCCGACCCTGCTGGCTGTGCCCCTTCCTTGTCGTTATCGTTTTATGCAGAACACCATATTTGACACCCCTGTCGTCAACACCCTGATGAGAGGCTTTTCGCTGCTGACCTTGCGCTTGCTTGGATGGCGAACCGAAGGATTGACCCCGGAGCAGATTGCCGGCTATTCCAGGTACGTCCTGATTGCCGCGCCCCACACCAGCAACTGGGATTTCCCGATGACGCTGATGGTGTGTTTCGCCTTGCGGCTGCGGGTGTACTGGATGGCCAAGTCGAGTTTGTTCAAATGGCCGATCGGCTCGCTTTCGCGTTGGCTGGGCGGGATAGCGATCGACCGCACGGCGTCGAACAACACGGTCCAGAACACGATTGACGCGTTCGCCAGGCGCGAGCGGCTGGCGGTGATTGTCGCGCCGGAAGGCACGCGCGGCAAGGTAACGCACTGGAAGACGGGTTTTTATCACATTGCGCACGGCGCCAACGTACCGATCGCGCTGGCCTACCTGGACTTCAAGCGCAAGACGGGCGGCATTGGCCGCATGTTCCAGACCACGGGCGACATCACGTTCGACATGGCCGAGATCCAGCAGTTCTACAGCGGCGTGACCGGCAAAAACAGCGAGCAGTTCGACGCCAGCTCAGTCAAGCGCAAATAATCCACCAACCGGGTCACCAACCGGGGTCAGCACCAACCGGGGTCAGAGCTTTAATTAGCAATTTATTGCTAATTAAAGCTCTGACCCCGGAGTGGGGCGAAGCTCTGACCCCGATTGGGGCGCGGCCCGATCAGGCCAGGTCGGCTTCGCTGGTGAAGGCGTCGGCGTAGAATTCTTCGGCGGGCAGGCGGCATTGCTCGACGTACTCGCGGCGCGCCGCGTCGACCACCACCGGCGCGCCGCAGGCGTATACCTGGTGGCCGGACAGGTCGGGAAAGTCGTGCATCACGGCGGCGTGGACGTAGCCGGTGCGCCCGCTCCAGTGGTCTTCCGGGAAGGCGTGCGACACCACCGGCACGTACTTGAACTGGGGCAGGGTGGCCGCCCATTCTTCGCACAGCGCGTTCATGTACAGGTCGCTTGGCCGGCGTCCACCCCAGTACAGGCTGACCGGACGGGTGGAGCCGAGGTGGATCAGGTGCTCGACCAGCGCCTTGACCGGCGCGAAACCAGTGCCGGACGCCAGCAGCACGATCGGCTTGTCGCTGTCTTCGCGCAGGTAAAAGGTGCCGAACGGCCCTTCGAAACGCAAAATGTCGCGCTCTTTCATGGTGTTGAATACTTGCTCCGTGAACAGGCCTCCCGCCATGTAGCGGATGTGCAAGGTCAGCGGACCGCCCTGGCTGGGCGCGCTTGCCATGCTGTAGCTGCGCCGCTTGCCGTCGCGTAGCATGAACTCGATATATTGCCCCGGACGGTAGGCCAGCGCTTCATTGGCCGGCAGTTGCAGGGTGACGATGGCCACGTCCGGCGCCGGTTTTTCGATGCTGGCCACGCGCGATGGCATCTTGCGCACCGGATAATCGGTGCTGCCGCCCACTTCACGCGCTTCGATCACCAGGTCGGCCGCCGTGGTGGCGCAGCAGAACAGCGAAAAACCCTGGGCTTTTTCGTCGTCGCTCAGGGCGCGCTGCTGGTGCGCCTTGTGCGTGACCGTGCCGGAGACAAGCTTGCCCTTGCAGGAACCGCAGGCGCCATTTTTGCAGCCGTAGGGCAGGCCGACGCCGGCGCGGATCGCCGCCGCCAGCACGGTTTCGTCCGCTTCACAGGCAAACTGGTGGCCGCTCGGCTGGACAGTAATCTGAAACGTCATATCGTCATCATCAATAAGTACTACGTGGTCGGGGTCGATCGTGCCGGTTGAACCACTTCTGCCGCGACGACCGACGGTTGCCGGTATTTTACATGCACTCCGGCCGGCGCCGCGTGCAACAGCCCGCCAGCCCCGGCCGCGCCACCGGCGCTGTCTTTATCTTGTATATTGTCCGGCTACGCCATCGATAATCTTCCATTCACATGATGACCTCTTCACCCTTCAAACGGCCGCGTCTCCTGATTCTCGGCTGCGGCGACGTCGGCATGCGCCTGTTGCCGCTGGTGCGCGCGCGCTTTCGCGTCTTCGCCGTGACCAGCAATGCCGAACGCTGCGCCGAGTTGCGCGCGGCCGGCGCGATTCCCATCATTGCCGACCTGGACCAACCGGCCAGCCTGAAACGCCTGGCCGGCCTGGCCGACTGGGTGGTGCATATGGCGCCGCCGCCAGGCGAAGGCGGCACCGATTCGCGCACGCGCAACTTGTGCGCAGTGCTGCCGTCTGGCGCGCGCATGGTGTATATCAGTACCACCGGGGTGTACGGCGATTGCGGCGGCGCGCTGATCGATGAAACCCGCACCGTGGCCCCGCGCAATGCGCGCGCCCAGCGCCGGGTCGATGCCGAACGGGTCCTGCGCGCCTGGGCCAGCCGCAGCGGCGCGCGCCTGGCGATCCTGCGCGTGCCCGGCATCTACGCGCGCGAGCGCTTGCCGCTGCGCCGCCTGGAGCAGAGTACGCCCGCGCTGCTGGCCGCAGAGGACGTGTTCACCAACCATATCCACGCCGACGACCTGGCGCGGATTGTCGCATTGGCCTTGTACAGGACATTGCCGGGACGCATCTATCATGCCGTCGACGATACCCATATGAAAATGGCGGATTATTTCGATACCGTGGCGGACGCCTTCGGCATGGCGCGTCCGCCTCGCGTTGCGCGATCGCAACTAGTTGCTTCGGTTTCTCCGATGTTGCTGTCGTTCATGTCCGAGTCGCGGCGCATGAGCAACCAGCGCATCAAGCAGGAACTGGGCATGCGCCTGCGTTATCCGCAAGTGGCGCCGGCGGTGGCGGCGATGGCGCTGGTAAAATGACGGTCCTCACTAAGGAAGCGCGATGACCTACGAAGAATATCTTGATGAAGTAACCACCCTGATCACCGAAAAGTACAACCTGAGCGATGCCGCCGCGATCAAGCTGGTCGTGAAAGCGCAGGATGCCGAATTTTTCGTCGAGCATGACGAGAAGGAAGCCATGCGCACCGTGGACCGCGCGCATCAGGATGCCAAGGCTTTGTACCTGGCAAGCCAGAAGAAATAGGCAGAAACCCGGCTGTCAATGGGCCAATTCCCGCGCTCGTTTGACAGCCATCAAGTTCTGGGCGCGGCTTGGTCGTATTGTGTGCGATGTCGTCTCTCCATTGCTCACTTGTGCTCACCGCCATGCCTACCGCTGTGCCTACCGCTGTGCCTACCGCCGTGCCTACCGCCGTGCCACATCGGATCATCCAGCCATCCAAGGAACAAGTACGCGCCTATATGGCCCGGCGCGAGGGCGCGCGTCGCCCGCCGCCGCCGCCCGACGAGATCCGCCGCCAGCTCGGCTGGCACCTTGTCCGCGCCGATAGTGAGCGCTTGCTCATCGAATTCTATCTGATTCCCACCAACTACAGTTGTTTGGCCACGCAGATTGCCCTGTACTGGCTGTTTGCGCCCGCGCGGCGCGCCGCACGCCGGACACATTCTCACCAAATATTGCCTTAAATACAAAGTGTATTGAGTTTAAGTTCTGTTGGTTGAGCGAATGTCAACACTTAGGTGTATGATGCAAGCCCATGCCTAAGCAGCCGCATATTCAGACTGTTTTTGCCATCACCGCTTACTAATCGACTGTAAAGATAGTGCCCTGGCGAATATGCCACGGGCGCGAATTTCGAGAGACTTAAATTCATGACCAATCGCAGATTTCCTGAAGAACCGACTTACGATCCGAACAAGGTGCTCGACGCTATCATCGAACGCTTGCAGCTCAAGAACGATGCGGCCCTGTCGCGCGCGCTCGAAGTTGCGCCACCCGTAATCAGTAAAATCCGCCACCGCACGTTGCCGATCGGCGCGACCATCCTGTTGCGCATGCATGAGATCAGCGATTTCAGTATCCGGGAATTGCGCGCCATGATGGGTGTGCCGGCAGTGAGCATCAATCTCAACACCTGAGGCGAGCCAAAAGAAAAGGGGCACCATGTGCCCCTTGGGATGCCAATGCCGGTCCGCGTTGCAGCGCATCGGCCTTACCTTTCTGGTTTAGTACTCTTGCGCGGGCCGTGGCGCAGGCTGCGCGAGCGGCCAGGCATTACTCATTGCCGGCGTCCGGCGTAGCCTGACTTGTTCAAGCCGACTGCGCCACGCCCTTGCTGATCGATAGCAGCAGGTCCGATGTGGCGGCGGTCACAACCATAGGCTCGCCCGAGACCCTCGTGCACCAGGCCGATTGCACAGCCGCTGGCATGGCCCTGGTGCACCATGCCGATTTCACTGCCTTTGCGCTGGTGCGCGTACACCAGGCCGATGTTGCTTGCGGCGTCGCAGTGCGGGTACACCAGGCCGATGTTGCTTGCGGCGTCGCAGTGCGGGTACACCAGGCCGATGTTGCTTGCGGCGTTGCAGTGCGCGTACACCATGCCGATTTTGCGCTGTCGGTGGTAGTGCGCGTACACCAGGCGGCTTTCGCTTCCGGCGTTGCAGTGCGCGTGCACCAGGCGGACTTTGCGCTATCGGTGGTAGTACGGGTACACCATGCGGCTTTGGTGTCGGCCGATACGGTGCGCGTACACCAAGCCGAGGCAGCGCTACCGGTGGTAGTCCGGGTACACCATGCGGCTTTGGCTGCTTCGGCATTGGTCCGGGTACACCATGCGGCTTTGGCGCCGGCCGCTACCGCCGTTTCACCTTCCGCAGTGCGGGTACACCATGCCGATTGCGCGCCGCCTGCCTGCAGCGGCGTCTCTTCCACGGCACGCGTGCACCAGGCGGCGGCGCGGGCGCCATAGACTTCGCCGAAGCTGCTTTCATACAGGTCGCGCATGCGGTTGCCGCAGTCCTGCAGGTGCTGCGTATCTTCTTCTTCGCCGCTCATGCCCACATACGGATAGTGATGCAGGAAATAGCCGAACACGTGCTCGCAATCCTTCGCGTACTTCATGGTGTCCAGAATATGGTAGTGCCAGAAGATGTCGACTTCGATCATCGGCGCGGTTTCGTCTTCCGGGAATGCCTTCATCAGGTACAGGAAGCGGCGATATTCCACTTCCACCGCATCGGCTTTTTCCTGCGACCAGCCTTCACCGGATTCGGCATGGGTGAGCTTGAATTTGATCGGGTCCAGATCGAGTTCCGAAATTGCTTTGATTGCGTCGTTGGTCATCATGATTAGGCCTCTTTTATAGAGTTGTGATTGGTTTATGTGACTACATTCCCTGTTTGGACTTGCGGGTGTTACCGGTACTACAAGCTGCCTGTCTCCTTTCTTTCTTTCGGTCAATCAATTGCCCGATTACATTGATTTCCGTTACTGTTTGAGGATGTTGCGCCGGTCCGCTGCCGACTTGTTGACTTTGCTCAAGCATTACTCGGGGATATTCCTAGCGCATCGCGGATGCACTGACTGTGCCGCAAGCCATCGAGGAGGAATCTGTTTAGGACAATGCCCGTCGTCATCAGACAAACGCGGCATGCGTTTCATTTTTGCTGGACGCAGCGGTGGCGTGGCCACGTGCGGGCTCATTGTGCAAAGGGACGCTCACGCAGACTGTGGTCCCTCCGCCGCTATCGCTGGTGATGGAAAACGAGCCGCCGAGGATGCTGATGCGCTCCTCGATGCCGACCAGGCCGAACGAGCCGACCTTGGCCCGTTCGCCGGCCTGCAAACCGATGCCGTTGTCGCTGACGGTCATCGACAGGCGGTTGCCGCCCAGCTTGAGTTCGACCCTGACCCGGCTGGCCTGTGCATGGCGCACGATGTTGCTCAGCGATTCTTGCAGGATGCGGAAAAAGGCCGTGGCCGCATGGTCGCCGAGCGCCACTTCCTTCGGTTCGTCGATCAGTTCGCAGGCAATGCCGGTGCGGCGCTTGAATTCGGCGATCTGCCACTCGACCGCCGCCGACAGCCCCAGGTCGAGCACGTTCGGGCGCAGGTCGTTGATGATCTGGCGCACGCTCTTGATGGTGGCGTCGATCTGCTGCAAGGTCGAGCGCGCGCGCGCGTGCAGGCGCGGATGGCGCTCGCGCGTGCGCGAACTGAGCATGTCCGCTTCGATGCGCAGCGCCAGCAGGTTCTGGCCGAGGTCGTCGTGGATTTCGCGCGCGATGCGCTTGCGCTCGCCTTCCTTGATCTGGTCGGCGTGGGCCGCCAGGCGGCGCAGGTTCTGGTGCGACAGTTGCAGCTTGGCCTGGCTGTCGCGCAGTTCGCGCGTCATGCCCTTGGCCATCTTGATGGCGCGCCGCCGTGACGAGGTCAGCGCATGGAACAGGGCGTACAACAGCATCGAGCTGACCGAGCCGGCCATCATCGCCAGCCACGGCGCGAATTCCTCGAAGCCCGTGTACAGCTCGGTCGCGGCGACGCTGAAGGTGGCGTCCCACTGGCGGCCGTTGAAGTCGATCGGCAAGGTCGCGTGGAAGCGTTCCGGCCCCAGCACGGCGGGCAGGGACGTTTCGTCGCCGCCGCCGCTGTCGAACAGCACGCGCCCGCGCAGCATGTCCGGGCCGATGGCGTTATCGACCAGCATCATGCGCACATTCTTGATCGGCACTTCGTCGATCACGCCCTGCACCAGCTTTTGCACGCTGAAGGCGATCCCGACCGTGCCCAGATAAGCGGCGCGCCGCTGCGCAACGGTCGCGGTCGGCGCATGCGGCCGGTAGACCGGCAGGCGCATGCCGAGCCCGGTGCGGCCCGGTCCCGAAATGAAGGAAATCGGCAAGCCCGAGGTGAACAGCTTGCCGGTGTCGCGCAGCTCGTCGAGCGTGTCGACGATCAGCGGATTGGTGAACAGGTCGTAGCCGAGCGTGGCGGCCCAGCGCACTTCCGGCTCCACGAAGGTGACCACCGTGTAGGAAGGACGGCGCCCGGGCGGCTTGATGGTGAACTCCTCCGCCCCGTCGGCGCCGTCGGCCGCGCGTTCCTTGCGCACGCGCTGGAGGAAGGCATCGCGGTCGGCCTCCTGCAGCATCTGGGCGAAATTGATGTTTTCGATGGCCGGGAAATTGCGCGCCAGTCCCAGCCCGTTGACGTAGCCGTGGAACTGGCGGCGCGTGAGCGGCTCGCTGATCTGGAATACGCTCACCGTGCCACGCAACACGTCGGTATACGACTTGATGCGGGCGTTGATGGTGTTGCGGGCATTTTGCGCCAGGCCGGCGAAACGGGCGCGCGAATCGGTTTGAATAGAATTGGCGGTGGCCAGGTAAAGCACCAAACCCACCGCCAGGGAAAAGGGCAAGCCGACCCAAAGGGCGGGACGAGCCATCGAAAATGTTTTTATAGTTGTCTTTAGAGTAAGCATGGTGCCTTGCATTCCTTTCGGTAGCCCCAAATGGCGATGCATTGTTTGATCCACATTAACCGGAAGTTAGTTGTCATAATACCTATTGATCCTGCTAGGTATGGAGATCGGAAAAGTCTGAATATAGAAAAAACCCCGCCGCGGCAGTGCCGGGGCGGGGTTCGGTGGGGGCGAAAGTGTCGCGTTTCGGCAACGTTTATTTTGCCCAGCTATCTTTCAAAGTAGTAACTCTGTTAAATACCGGCTTGCCCGGGGTGGAGTCGACACGGTCCGCGACGAAGTAGCCGTGGCGCTCGAACTGGAAGCGCTGGCCGGGTTCGGCCGCGCTCATGCCCGGCTCCAGGTAGGCCGTCACCACTTCCAGCGCGTTCGGGTTGAGGAAGGGCTCCCATTCGCGTCCGCCGGCGTCCGGCTGCGGCTCGGTGAACAGGCGGTCGTACAGGCGCACTTCGGCTTCGAGCGCGGTGGCGGCGCTGACCCAGTGAATGTTACCTTTGACCTTGTAGGTGTTCGAACCTTCGGTGCCCGATTTGCTGTCTTCAAAATACTTCACATGAACGGCGGTAACATTCCCCTCAGCATCCTTGTCGAAACCGGTGCATTCGGTCACGTAGCCGTGGCGCAATCGCACCCGGCTGCCGGGGGCGTCGCCGATCGGCGGGAAATACCGAAAGTAACCTTTTGACGGCACTTCCATGAAGTCATCCTGCTCGATCCAGAGCTCGCGCGTGATAGGGAAAGTGCGCAGGCCGCGCTCTGGAAAGTGCGGGTGTACGGGCGAGTTGCATTCGACCGATTCGCCTTCCGGAAAGTTATCAATAATCAACTTCAGCGGACGCAGCACGGCGGTGGCGCGCGGCGCTTTCGGGTCGAGGTCGTCGCGCAGGCAGCCTTCGAGCGTGCTCATGTCGATCCAGCCGTCGGCCTTGGACACGCCGATGCGCTCGCAGAACAGCTGGATCGATTCCGGCGTGTAGCCGCGCCGGCGCAAGCCGACGATGGTCGGCATGCGCGGATCGTCCCAGCCGGAGACGATGCCCTTGACCACCATGTCGCGCAGCTTGCGCTTGCTGGTGACCACGTAGGTCAGGTTCAGGCGCGCGAATTCGTACTGGTGCGGCAGCGGCTTCTGGAAGAAGCCGCCGTCGGCCAGGGTGGCCAGCAGCCAGTCGTAGAACGGGCGGTGGTCCTGGAATTCGAGCGTGCAGACCGAATGGGTGATGTTTTCCAGCGCGTCCGAAATCGGGTGCGTGAAGTCGTACATCGGATAAATGCACCAGGCGTCGCCGGTACGGTGATGGTGGGCATGGCGGATCCGGTAAATGGCCGGGTCGCGGTTGGTCATGTTGGGCGAGGCCATCGAATCGGCGCCCATCTTGATGCGCAGGATGTGTTCCCCGTCCTGGTACTTGCCTGCCTTCATGTCGCGGAACATCGCCAGCGATTCCTCGGGCGTGCGGTCGCGGAAGGGCGAGTTGGTGCCCGGCGTGCCGAAATTGCCGCGGTTTTTCTTGATATCGTCGGCGCTCTGGCTGTCCACGTAGGCGAAGCCGGCCGTGATCAGGTATTCGGCCATGGCGTACAGGCGCTCGAAATAGTCGCTCGCGTAGTACAGGTGGCTCTCGCCTTGTTGTTCCCAGCTGAAACCGAGCCACTTGACGCTGTCGATGATGGTGTCGACGTATTCCTGTTCTTCCTTGGCCGGATTGGTATCGTCGAAGCGCAGGTGGCAGCGGCCCTGGTAGTCGCGCGCCAGGCCGAAGTTGACGCAGATCGACTTGGCGTGGCCGATGTGCAGGTAGCCGTTCGGCTCGGGCGGAAAGCGGGTGATAACTGGCGGCAAGCCCTCACGGACGTGCGCGCCGGCGGCCAGGTCGTGCTCGACGATGGCGCGCAGGAAGTTCGGCGACGGGGCATTCGCAGCCGGCGCCGCAGTGTTTTTTTCGTTGCTCATGGAGGGATGCTTTGCGAATGATAAGGTTGTGTCATTTTAACGCAAATAGGTGTTGCTATCAGAGTCAAAGGGCGCCTGTCCTGGTACCGGCAGCCGCGTTCCGCCCCTTTGATGCCGTTCTATAGGATAATCTCGCTTTACAGTTTCGGCAGCAGGAGTTTCCCGTGGACAATTTATACACCACCCTCGGCGTGGCGCCGAATGCGACCGACGACGAGATCAAGAAGGTTTACCGCTCGCTGGCGATGCGTTTCCATCCGGACCGCAACGACGCGCCCGGTGCGGAAGTGCGTTTCAAGAGCATCGTCAAGGCTTACGAAATCCTGTCCGACCCGGCCAGGCGCGAGGAATACAACCAGAGCGTCAACCACCGCATCATCATCGATGCGGAAGAAGAGGCGTTCGCCTTGTGGCGTTCGCTGTTCAGCCTGAATGGCGTGAGCTTGCCGGTGTAAGCACCGCCCCCAACTTCCGGACATGGCACGCGCTTGCCCAAGGCGCCGTGCGTCCGCGCTTCGCTTCAACAGTCGATACGCATTACCAACAGGACCAGAAAATGAGAAAAGTACATCCCGAATTTGCCTACCAGTCGCGTGAACTCGGCGGCCAGATCGACGGCATTTTGGGCGACCCGCCGAACCGCAAGAACTACGACATGATGGTCGGTGCCCTGGTGAGCGAATACACCAGCGGCGGCGGCATCGAAGACGTCAACATGATGAGCTTCGCGCTGGTCGATCACATCACCTTCAGCGATCCCAAGGGCTTGCTGGCCGAAGCGGGCGAGTACGAAGGCGGCAGCCCCGAAAACGTCTTCGCCATGGCCGCCTGCGAGGGCGATGCCGAAGCCATGTACGCCGCCATGACCGCCAACCATCCGGAACTGGCGCGCCAGGCCATCATCACCGCGTTCCTGTTCAAGCACCCGCGCCTGTGGGACGAGGACGACGAATCGCTCGAACAGCTCTCGCGCGACGATGACGGCGACGACCGCCACGACGACGACGACGACGGCGTCACCGACGACTTCGCCCAGATGTTCGACAAGGAAGGAGATTGAGCATGAGCGACAACAGCAATCTGCCCGCGCTGTCGAAACAGATCAGCGAACTGGTACTGGCCGGTTCGCTGTCGCATGCCGAGCAGGCGTTTTCCGAAGCGGTCGAGACGCATGGCGACCTGGCCGTGGCGGAGGTGCTCTCCACCCTCGCGCCGCAGGTCACGGCCCTGCACTTGTCCGGTTTCGACGGCGGCAAGACCTCGCTGGCGACCCTGCTGGTGCCGCCCAAGGCCTGGGCCGACAGCCTGGCGTTTTTTGCCGCCACCTGGTCGGACGACATGATCGAAGACGACCCTGAGCGCGTCGCCGAAACCCTGTTCGCGCACGTACACGGCATCGTGTTTTCGGCCGACGACCCGGAGCGCCGCGCCGAACTGCTGATGGAGGCCTCGGCCACCGATCATGGCGCGACCGTGTTCGCGATCCTGTTCTCGATGGCGCCGAAAGAGATGCTGGAACTGGCCGGCGAAGTACTGGCCAAGGGCCCGTACATCACCAGCCAGACCTCGTCCGACAGCGACGTGGCGCCATTGGCGATCGAGCTGGCCAAGGCCAGCGAGGATGGCTGGGACCGCGCCCTGTTCGAACTGTTCCCGGACTTCCGCCACAGCGGCGACATTGCCGACGCCGAATACACCGACGACCCGGACGAAGAGCAGCAGTTCCTGATGCGCAGCACCAAGGAACTGCTGTACCGCTTGCGCAAGCAGGTGCCGTCCTCGCGCAGCAATGTGCCCAAGCGCGGCGTGCGCAAGAGCATCGGCACGGGAATCTTCTCGTGATGGAGGCGGCGCCAAACACGCTGCCGGCCATCGTCGTCGAGCGCCTGCCTCTGCTGGTGCGGGCGATCCGCTGCCTGTCCGCGCGCGCGATCGGCGACGAGTCGGTGATCCTGGCCGACGAACTGGCCGGCATCACCGCCATGGTGGCCGAAAAGTTCACCAACGACCGCACCGCCGAAGGCATCCAGAAGGCCTTGCTGCTGACGGTGGGCTGCGTGTCGCTGGGGCTCGAACACGAACTGGGGGAAGAAGATGACGACACGGCGCTCGATTTCCTGGTCGAAGAAGGTGCCGAGCATGCGTTCCAGGCCGGTTTTCGCATGGTGCGCGACCTGGCCGCCTTGCCGGAGGATTCGCTGGTGGGCGAGTACGACCAGGATCCGGTGTACGCGCAGCGGCGCCTGAAGGACTTGTTCGTCGACATCTGCAGCGCCGATCCGTACCAGAACTGGGCCGGGTTCGAAAAATTCGAGGTCCAGTACAGGCAGCGCAAGGCGGTGCAGGCGATCGTGCGCGCGGCCGGCTGGCTGCGCCGCCATCACTACGCGGGGCCGATCAACGACGCCGACCTCAATGCCGAAGGCGTGATTGCGGTGGCGATCATTTTTGCGATCGAAGGCGGCGGGCGGATCGTGGCGCGCACCGGGCAGGCCGATTTTGAGCGCCTGGTGAAGTCGGTCCGCAAGAACAAGCCCGATTATGAAGAGGGCTGGGCGGCGCTGATGAAGCAGGTCCCGGCGCAGCACCAGCCGGTGATTGCGGAGCGGATTGAATCGTACCGCACCAACTGCACCGTGATCCAGAAAATCCGCACGCGCACGGCGATGAAAACCTTGTTCGCCGAGTTCGAAAATTATGCGGGGTCGGAGCTCGATGCCGATTACGGCTAAGGCCACTGTACTTCGCTCCGTCGTTCCCGCGAAGGGGGGAATCCATAGCACCTGTGAGCAAAGGTGCTATGGATTCCCGCCTTCGCGGGAACGACGGGTTGGGGCGAATCAAAGTGCAGCGCTGCTCGCCAACGCCAAAAACGCCTGCACCAGCGGCGCATGCTCGCCCTTCCTCTGCGCCAGCAGCAAGGTGGTGGTCGCCCCCGCATCGAGCAGCGGCCGATAGCACACCCCGTCCATCCTGATCCGCTCGAACGACCCTGGCAGCACCGACACCCCGCATCCCGCCGCCACCAGCCCGATAATGGTCGACGCTTCCCCCGCCGTCTGCTCCACCCTCGGCACGAACCCGGCATCCCGGCACAACCTGAAAATCTGCGGATAAATCCCGGTCCCCGCGCTGTGCGGATACATCACGAACGGCAGCTCGGCCAACTCGCTGATCGCGATCGCCTCTTTTCTCGCCAGGGCCAGCCCGGTGGGCAGCACCGCCACCAGCGGATCTTCGCGCAGCGCCGTCACGCCGATATTGTCCGGCAGCGTATCTTCCGGCGGGCGCACGAATCCCAGGTCGAGTTCGCGCCGCGCCAGCATCTCGATCTGCGGCACGGTGGCCATTTCGTGCAGCGTCAAGGTGACCGCCGGATACTGCTGGCGGTAGCGGTTGATCACGTTCGCAAACAGGGGCGTGAGCGGCGTCGAGAAGGTGAAGCCGATGCGCAGTTCGCCCGCCTCGCCGCGTTCGGCCCGGCGCGCGGTGCTGGCCGCCTGCTCCGACAAGGCCACGATGCGGCGCGCATCGTCCAGGAACAGCTTGCCCGCTTCGGTCAACCTCACCCAGCGCTTGGTGCGCTCGAACAGCTGCGCGCCGACGTCCGCTTCGAGCATCTGGATCGCGTGGCTCAGTGGCGGCTGGCCAATGTGCAGGCGCTCGGCGGCGCGCGTGAAATGCAGTTCCTCGGCGACGGCGATGAAGTAGCGAAGCTGGCGAAATTCCATGTCGGTAATCGATTCAATGTATGAGAAACGACTTAAATATATATTGGACAGTATAAAAGCGCAAACCTAAGATAACTCCAGTCTATTCACTTCGGGTTGCCCATCATGCCATCGAGCGCCGTTACCGCCGGCTTTTCCTCCTCGTCTGCCGCTTTCAAGCGCATCAACCGCGCCATGCTGTGCGGCGGCTTTTCCGCTTTCGCGCTCCTGTATTGCGTGCAGCCGCTCATGCCGCTGCTGGCGCAGCAGTTCGCGCTTACGCCGGCGCAAAGCAGTTGGTCGCTGTCGATCGCCACGTTGGCGCTGGCGGTGTCGCTGGTGATCAGCGGCGCGCTGTCGGACCGCATCGGCCGCAAGAAGCTGATGACGTTTTCTCTGGTCGGCGCCGCCGTCTTCACGCTGCTGACCGCCGTCGCCCAGAACTACGCACAACTGCTGGTGCTGCGCGCCTTGCTGGGGTTTTCGATGGGCGGCATGCCGGCGGTGGCCATGGCCTACCTGAGCGAGGAAATCGAAGGGCCGTCGCTCGGGCTGTCGATGGGCCTCTACATCAGCGGCACCGCGCTTGGCGGCATGGCGGGCCGGGTGATCGCCTCGGTCGTGAGCGACCATTACTCGTGGCGCCTGGCGCTCGGCGCGATGGGCGGCGCCGGCTTGGTCGCGGCCTGGGAGTTCGCGCGCAGCTTGCCCGAGTCGCACAATTTCAGGGGCGGCAAGCCGGGCGTCCGTGGTTTGCTGGAAGGCGCGCGTACCCATCTGCGCGACGACGGCATGCCGTGGCTGTTCGCGCTGGGATTTCTGGTGATGGGCGTGTTCGTGAGCCTGTATAACTACATCGGCTACCGCATGCTGGCCGCCCCGTTCAAGCTGAGCCAGAGCGCGGTGGGGGCCATGTCGGTGCTGTACCTGATCGGGATGTTCAGCTCCGTGTGGGCCGGCCGGCTGGCCGACCGCATCGGACGGCGCAACGTGCTGTGGATGGTCATGGTGATCATGCTGGCCGGGCTGCTGCTCACCTTGTCCAGCCATCTGATCGTGATTTTGGCGGGGATGAGTATGTTTACCTTCGGTTTTTTCGGCACGCATTCGGTCACCAGCAGCTGGGTCGGGCGGCGGGCGAGGGCGCCGCAGGCACTGGCCTCGGCCATGTACCTGTTCTTCTACTATATCGGGTCGAGCGTGATTGGTGCGGGGTCGGGGACGGTGTGGAGCGCGGCCGGCTGGAATGGCGTGGTGGCGCTGCTGGCGCTGGCCCTCGGCCTGGCCCTGGCGATGGCGCTGCGCTTGCGCGGGCTGGCGCCGATCGAGGCGGCCGGCTTGAAGGCCGCCTAAGCGCAGCGATGGTGGGAAGGCTGGTGCTTACCTCTCCCAGATTTTCCATATCGGCTTGAGCAAGGGGCGCGCGTGTGTTGGTGTTTGCTCCACGGCGTCGCCGGCGGCGGGGGGCTGCACCGGCACTGGCACCGGTTCCTCCTTGGCCTGAAGCTGTTCCAACTGCCACCTTGCATTTTCGTCGGGCGGCTGCGCAATCGACGTGCCGCCACGGTGCGCCTGCTGTACGTAGTTGTGATGCGGCGTGGGCAAGGACTCCGAGCACTGCCGGGAACAGGAGTTGACCAGCATCGGAAACACGTCGGTGCCGACTTTTAAGCTGATCCAGAGCTGCAGGATGTTGTCGTAGCCGGTTTCGGTCCCGCAAACACTGCACTTGACCGTGTCGCCGTGATAGCGGACCGGATTGCCCTTCAGTTGCGGAAAATGCAGGCGGTGCTTGTAGTTCCCATACAGGGCACGAGTGCTGACCCGGCTGTTGACCAGGTTTTTGCAGCGCGTCAGTTCATACGGAAACCACTGCAAGCCATACGAGGTGTAGACGTCGAAATGCGTCAACGCCGTCATGTCGCCGATTTCCGGTGGAATGCGCTTGAGCTTGCTACCGTAGAGATGCACCTTGGTGACGCGTTTTAGCTTGCCGATCGATTCCGGCAACGTAAAAATGCCGGCGTACAGTTCGGGCCCGAGTGACTCGCGCGGCGCGAATTCGTCCGCGCCGCTCGCTTCGAGTTCATCGATATAGCGGCACAGCGCCTTCCAGGCATCGGAAGACCGGTCCTGGACGTCATTGTCGATCCGGGAGATGTAGCGGTTGAATTTCATGGCATGTGCTTTCGGGGTTGAACAACAGGACGACAGCGAATCAGATTGCGCCTTTCGCCCGCAGCGCCGCAATCTCTTCTTCACTGCGCCCCAGCAGATCGCGCAGCACTTCATCGGTATGCTGCCCCAGCATCGGCGGCGGCAAGTCGGCCTGCGCGGGCGTGAGCGACAGTTTCATCGGGCTGCGCACCAGCTTCACCTTGCCGGCCGCCGGATGATCCATCTCGATGGCCACCCCGCGCGCTTTCACCTGCTCGTTCTCGAACACTTCACCGACATCGTTGATCGGCCCGCACGGAACCCCCACCGCCTCCAACTGCGCAATCCACTCGTCGCGCGTGCGCGTTTTCACCATCTGCGCCAGCAGCGGCACCAGCACATCGCGGTGCTGCACGCGCAGCGGATTGGTGGCAAAGCGCGGGTCGGTCAGCAAGTCGTCGCGCCCGCCCGCTTCCACGAACTTGCGGTACTGCCCGTCGTTCCCGGTCGCGACGATGAGATGCCCGTCCGCGCACGCAAACGTCTGGTACGGCACGATGTTCGCATGCGCATTCCCCCAGCGCTTGGGCGCCTTGCCGCTGTTAAGGTAATTGCTGCCCACATTGGCCAGCATCGCCACTTGCGTATCGAGCAGCGCCATGTCGATGTACTGGCCTTGCCCGGTGCGGTCGCGGTGCGTCAGCGCGGCCAGCACCGCCACGGTGGCGTACATGCCGGTCATCAGGTCGGTCAGCGCCACGCCGGCTTTTTGCGGCCCGCCGCCGGGCAGGTCGTCGCGCTCGCCGGTGACCGACATCAGCCCGCCCATGCCCTGGATCAGGAAGTCGTAGCCGGCCCGGTGCGCATACGGCCCGTCCTGCCCGAAGCCGGTCACCGAGCAGTACACCAGGTCCGGCTTGATCTCTTTCAGGCTGTCGTAATCGAGCCCGTAGCGTTTCAGCTGGCCGACCTTGTAGTTTTCCAGCACCACGTCGGCTTCGCGCGCCAGGTCGCGAATCAGTGCCTGGCCCTCGGGCGTGGCAATATCGACCGTGACGGAACGCTTGCCCCGGTTCGCGGTCAGGAAGTAGGCGGCCTCGCTGGTGTCGTTGCCGTCGGCGTCGCGCGCGTACGGCGGACCCCAGGCACGCGTGTCGTCGCCCACGCCGGGTCGTTCGATCTTGATCACGTCGGCGCCGAGATCGGCCAGGTTCTGGGAGCACCAGGGACCGGCCAGCACGCGCGACAAATCGAGTACGCGGATGTGGCCGAGCGCCTTGGGCATGCCCGAAAATGCTTGAGTCATTGTGTCTGCCTTGTTGCAAATCAGGCAGCAATTATATCGGCTTGCGCGCCGCTGCGGCCAAGCGTGGAACGCGGCCGGACCGCCCTGGCCATTTTGTGAGGAAAAGTTAAATTGGTCAGACCAATAACTCTAATTGGACTAGCCGATTTTAGCGTTTGCTGGCATACTGAGCGAAACCGACCGCAAGGGCGCCCGCCATTTCCGGGCTCATGCGGGTACAGGCAGACAAGGCTACCAAAAATGACGACACCGGAAAAAAACCCGCTCCATATCCGCATGCACGCGGCCGACAACGTGGCCATCGTGGTCAACGATGGCGGCTTGCCGGCGGGGACGGTGTTTCCCGATGGACTGGTGCTGGTCGACGCCGTGCCGCAGGGGCACAAGGTCGCCCTGGGCGATCTCGCCGAGGGCGACCCGGTGACGCGCTATAACGTGACGATCGGCTATGCCGCCCGCGCGCTGCCGAAAGGCAGCTGGATTTCGGAAGCGGTGCTGCGCATGCCGGCCGCGCGCGAACTCGCAGGCTTGCCGCTCGCCACCCGCGCCGCCCCGGTCATGGAGCCGCTCGAAGGCTACACCTTCCAGGGCTTCAAGAACGCCGACGGCTCGGTCGGAACCCGCAATATCCTGGCCATTACCACCACCGTACAGTGCGTCTCCGGCGTGGTCGAACACGCGGTCAAGCGCATCAAGGGCGAACTGTTGCCGCACTACCCGAACGTGGACGACGTGGTCGGACTCGAACACACCTATGGCTGCGGCGTGGCGATCGATGCGCCGGGCGCCGAGATCCCGATCCGCACCTTGCGCAACATCACCCAGAACCCGAACTTCGGCGGCCAGGCGATGGTGGTCAGCCTGGGCTGCGAAAAACTGCAGCCGGCGCGCCTGTTCCCGAAAGGCTCGATCCCGATCCTCTCCGGCGCCGACCCCGCGCATGTCTGCCTGCAGGACGACGGCCACGTGGGCTTCCAGTCGATGATCGACTCGATCATGCGCACCGCCGACGTGCAGCTCAAGGCGCTTAACGCGCGCCAGCGCGAAACCTGCCCGGCGTCCGACCTGGTGGTGGGCGTACAGTGCGGCGGCAGCGATGCGTTTTCGGGCGTGACGGCCAATCCGGCGGTCGGCTACGCAAGCGATCTGCTGGTGCGCGCCGGCGCCAGCGTGATGTTTTCGGAAGTGACGGAAGTGCGCGACGGGATCGATCAACTGACCTCGCGCGCCGCCAACGCCGACGTGGCCGAGGCCATGATCCGCGAAATGGCCTGGTACGATGCCTACCTGACGCGCGGCGGCGTCGACCGCAGCGCCAACACCACGCCGGGTAACAAGAAGGGCGGCCTGTCGAACATCGTCGAAAAGGCGATGGGATCGATCGTCAAGTCGGGATCGTCCGCGATCACCGGCGTACTCTCGCCCGGCGAAAAACTCAAACAGAAAGGGCTGATCTACGCAGCCACTCCCGCCAGTGACTTCATCTGCGGCACCTTGCAGCTGGCGGCGGGAATGAATATCCACGTGTTTACCACGGGGCGCGGCACGCCGTACGGCCTGGCCGAATGCCCGGTGATCAAAGTGGCCACGCGCAACGACCTGGCGCGCCGCTGGCACGACCTGATGGACGTGAACGCGGGCCGTATCGCCAGCGGCGAAGCGAGCATCGAAGACGTCGGCTGGGAGTTGTTCAAGCTGATGCTCGACGTGGCCAGCGGCCGCAAGACCTGGGCCGAACACTGGAAGCTGCATAACGCCCTGACCCTTTTCAATCCTGCACCGGTGACCTGATCATGAGCAAACCCTTCAAACGCATTCTGCTGACCGGCGCCGCCGGCGGCCTTGGACGCCAGCTGCGCGAGCGCATCCAACCGTGGGCCGACATCGTGCGCCTGTCCGACCTGGCCGATGTCGGCCCGGCCGGCGAAGGCGAAGAAGTCGTGCAGTGCGACCTGGCCGACAAAGCCGCCGTGCTGGCGCTGATGGACGGCGTGGACGCGGTACTGCACTTCGGCGGCATGTCGACCGAAGCGCCATTCGACGCGATCATGCAGGCCAACATCCTCGGCACGGCCAACCTGTACGAAGCGATCCACAAGTGCGGCGTCAAGCGGGTGGTGTTCGCCAGCTCGAACCACACGATGGGCTACTACAAGACCACCGACCTGGTCGACGCCGACATGCCGCCGCGCCCCGACGGCATGTACGGCGTGAGCAAGGTGTTCGGCGAATCGCTGTCGCGCTACTACTTCGACCGCTTCGGCATCGAAACCGTGTGCCTGCGCATCGGTTCGTGCTTCCCGGAGCCGGCCAACCCGCGCATGATGATTACCTACCTGAGCCTGGACGACCTGGTCGAAGCGCTGCGCTGCTCGCTGTTTGCCGCGCGCGTGGGCCACACCATTGCGTTCGGCGTGTCGGACAACAAGGCAAAATGGTGGGACGACCGTCATTCGCGCCATCTCGGATTCGTGGCCAAGGACAGCTCGACCCGGTTCGAACACAAGTTCCCCTTCGGCGGCAGCTATGCGCCGGCCGACGACATCACCATCACCTACCAGGGTGGCGGCTTCTTGCTGACCGGGCCGCAGTATAACTAGCCTGGCGCCGCTGGTGCTGCGCAGCGCGCAGCTGTCCGCCGCCATCCTTCCGGGTTGCGGCGGCGCCTTGTCGCGCCTGGACTGGATCGGCGGCGATGGCGCGCCGGTGCCGGTGCTGCGCCCGTACGCCGGCGGCGCGGGCGGCGGCATGCCGCGACCGAACCAGCTGGCCTGCTTTCCGCTGGTGCCGTGGTCGAACCGCATGGCCGCCGGTTTTTCGTATGGCGGCGAGCGTTACGCCATCGCGCCGAACCGCGAGGGCGATCCGTTTCCGATGCATGGCGAAGGCTGGCTGCGGCCGTGGACCGTGGCCTTCCAGTCGGCCAGCCAGGTGCTGCTGATGCTCGAGCGCCGCGACGGCCTGCCGTTTTCGTACCGCGCCTCGCTCGACTACGCCTTGCGCGGCAATGCGCTGGTGGTGACGCTGGAGGTCACCAACACCGGCGTGCTGGCGCTGCCGTTCGGCTTGGGTTTGCATCCGTGGATGCCGCGCAGTCCCGGCACGACCTTGCAGGCGGCGGCGCGCAGCGTGTGGATGGCCGGGGCGGACAAACTGCCGTCGCATGCGCATGCGCAGGCGATGCCGGAAGCGTGGTCGTTCGCGCTTGCGCGCGCGCTCCCGCAAGGCCCGCTCGACAATGTCTTCGAAGGCTGGGATGGCAAGGCGCGCATTCGCTGGCCGGAGAATGGCCTGACTCTGTCGATGGCGGCAGACTGCGGGTATTACATTGTGTATGCGCCGGCCGCTGGGGATTTTTTCTGCTTCGAGCCGGTCGACCACCTGATCGACGCGCACAACATGGCGGGCGGGCCGGCCAGGCATGGCCTGACGATCCTGGCGCCGGGGCAGCGGCTGCGCCGCACCTTCAGCTTTACGGTGACTTGATGTCCACTTGCGCCACGCCGCGTTCGATGGTCTGCACCACGCGCGACGCCGGCTTGAAGGCCAGCTCGATCACCCGCAAGGCCAGTTGCGGTTGCGCGTCCCCGCACATGAAAATATCGGCCGCCGCAAAGCCGTACTCCGGCCAGGTATGGATCGAGATGTGCGATTCGGCCAGCAGCAGCACGCCGGTCACGCCCATCGCCGCGCCAAAGCTATGAAAATGGCTGTGCAAGATGCGCGCCCCGGCCGCCAGCGCGCCGGCGCGCAGCAGCGCGTCGATATCGGCGCCGGACGTCAGCAGCGCCGGATCGACGCCATGAAAATCGGCCAGCAGGTGAATGCCGGCCGGGCGATGCGCGGCCATCGTCATTTGTGCCCGCCGCCGGAACCGCCGCCGGAACTGCCGCTGTTCGAACTCCAGCTGCTGCCGCCGCTACCGCGATTGCCGCCGTGACCGGTGTGCTGGTTGGACATGGAGTCGAACATCGCGACCCAGATGATGATCGTCGTGAGCACCGTCACCGCGATCGCGTACAGTAAATACCGTTCGTTCATTGCTGATCCTTGTTGGCGATGCGGGTGAATCCCGCCGGCAGGAAAATGGCCGCCAGCCCCACCAGCAGGAACAGCGCGGATGTGCCGAAGTTGACCAGCAGCGGAATCAGGTTCAATCCGAGCAGCCACAAGAAAAACTTGAACAGGATGTTCGACAGCGGCGCCCCGCGCGCGGGTGGCGCGTCCCTGGGCGCGGCGGGTACCCGCGGCGCGCTGGACGGCCCGGCTTTCTTGGCCGGGTCGTCGAACCAGGCCATCACCTGGTCGGTCGCCAGGGGCTTGGAGCGCGACCAGGTCATCTCCTGGTCGGTGACTTCGGCCGCCAGGGTGGTCTTGCCGTATTTGAATTCCATCGTGCGGGTCCGGTCGCCGGCCTGCACGCGCCAGTTGAAGGCGCCCGCGGCGGCCACCACCCGCCCCATGTAATCGGCCGATTTTTTGTATTCGACCTTGTCGGCCAAAGCCACATCGGCTTGGTCCGCATGCCACGCCGGCCAATGGCTCATGACGTCGGCCCGATGCCAGCCATCGACGCTTTCGACCAGCCAGAAAAAACTCGCGCGCGTGCTGTAGAGCAGATACTCGGTCCAGCTTTCCCCATCGTCCGTATCGCAGATCATGGCGCCGATCACGCTGCACTGGCTGCCGCCGATGTTGGCCTTCGCGCCGATCTCGATCGTGGTGCGCATGCGCGCGACCTTGTCGCCGGCCGCCAGCACCCGCGCTTCGGGTCCGGCGGCGTCGAGCTGCGCCTTGCAGGCCGGGCAAACCAGGTTGGTCGCCACCCCCGGCAGGTAGCTGATGGTGCTGCCGCACGAAGGGCAGTCGAGGGCGTCGACCTTGCCGCGGTATTTGCCGGCGCTGGCGCCGATCTGTTCATCGTCGCGCAGCAGCTGGCAGCGCATCTCGGCCAGGGTGACCGCGACCCCGGCGTACACCACCGGCACCTCGCCGTCGGTGTAGTCGAGCGTGAGAAAGCGCGGGCCGCTGCGAAAGTCGGCCACCCTGATACGCCAGCCTTCGCCAACCCTGAACGGCAGCTCGCCCTGGCCGGCGATGCATTCGGCGCTGCGCTTTTCCGCCGCCAGCCAGCGCTCCCCGTCGATCTGGACGGCATGCGACACGCCGATGGCGTTGAAACCGGGCAGGGCGAGTGTGACCGCGCGCACGCTGGTGAGGGTGAACAGGCCCGAAAAGTCGCCCAGCCAGGCGTTGCTGCCGTCCTCGTACAGCAGGTACCACTCGTTCCACAAGCCCCTGTCATAGCGCAGCTGGATGCGCCCGACCACCGTGAAATGACGCCCGCCGGCGACGCCGCTGGTGCCGACCTGGATCGGCGAATAGTCTTCCAGCACGGACGACATGGTGCCCAGGTTCTTGACGGCGTCGGCATCCTTGAGCAGGGTGGCGCGACAAAACTCGCACACCGCCATGACGGCGGCGTGCGATTTGAACCGGACTTCGGCGCCGCAGCTGGGGCAGGAAACAATGTGCATTTAGCCGAGCAGTTGTTTCAGCAGCTCCGTCTTGGTGCCGTTGTAGTCGTCTTGCGAGATCAGCCCCTTGTCGAGCAATCCCTTCAGTTTCGTCAGGCGCTCTTCGATCGGGTCGACCGGCGCCACGGGGGCCTGCAAGGGCGCGGTCGGCGCCGGCGGCACCTGCGGGATCAGCGAGCCGCTCATGCCTTGCGCCATGGCGTGCCCCAGCATCGCACCGGCGCCCAGGCCCGCGCCCAGGCCGGCCAGGCCGCCTTCGTTCTGCGCCGCCAGCGGAATGCTGGTGGCCACCTGGAATTGCGTGAACCCGCTCATCTTCTCGCCCGACAGGCCGCCCTTCATGCCGGCCGAGATGCGTTCGTCGAGCGCGGCCTGCAGTTCTTCCGGCAGGCTGACGCTGGCGACGTTGAATTCGTCGAGCACCACGCCGTAGCGCGCGAAGGCGATGTACAGGTCGCCCTTGACCTGCTGCGCCATCAGCGCCTGGTTGGCGGCCATGTCGAGGAAGGCGACTTTGGCGCTGCCGAGCGAACTGGCCATGCTGGCCATCAGGATGCCGCGCAACTGGTCTTCGACCTCGTCGCGCGTGTAGACTTCGCGCGTGCCGCTGATTTCGGTGAAGAACAGGCGCGGGTCGGCCACGCGGTACGAGTACATGCCGAAGGCGCGCACGCGGATCATGTCGAAGTCGGCGTCGCGGATCGTGATCGGCTGCGGCGTGCCCCATTTGCGGCCGGTCTGCACGCGCGTGCTGAAGAAATACACATCCGACTTGAACGGCGAATCGAAGAACTTGTCCCAGTTTTTCAGGTTGGTCAGCAGCGGCAAGGTGTTGGTGGTCAGCGTGTGGGTGCCGGGGCCGAAGACGTCGGCGATCTTGCCTTCGTTGACGAACAGCGCCATCTGCGACTCGCGCACGTTGAGGATGGCGCCGTTCTGGATTTCGAAGTCCTGCATGGGAAAGCGCCATGCCAGCACGCCATCGTTATCTTCGTTCCATTGCAGGACATCGATGAACTGTTTTCTGATGAATGAGCCAAGGGACATGTCGGTCTCCGGTGGGAAGGCGTTGTTAAGCGGGGGCGGGGAGGGCGGCTCAGGACACGGCGCCGGCGTTGACCAGGCCGACCGAGACCGCGATGGCGCCGAGCAGGCCGCCGAAGGCTGAATTGTCGGCTTCGATCTGCTCGGAGGCCATTTTCAGCAGGCGCGTGGCGACGTAATACACCAGCACCTGGACCAGCATGGCGCCGGCCGCCCAGGCCAGGAATTGATAATAGTCGCGGGTATGCAGCATGGCCGAGCAGATCGTCAGCGAGAAGCCGATCAGGGCGCCGCCCAGGGCCAGCGCGGCGGCGTGGTTGCCGCCGCGGATCAGGGTCACTTCGTCGTAAGGCGTCATGCGCGTGTAGATGACAAAAAACGCCATCACCAGCGCAACCGCTGTTGCAAGGTAGAGCAGATAGTTTAGGATGGCGGGCACGAAGTTTCCCCCTGAAAGATGGTCGTATTGGCAGCGCACGACGATCTTAGAGCAAAAAAGACCAGATGACCAAAAGAATTTTGATACTGTCCGTGTTTGTGGTGGCCTCCTGCGGGCTGGCCTACGAACTCATTGCCGGCGCCTTGTCGAGCTATTTGCTGGGCGATTCGATCCTCCAGTTCTCCACCATCATCGGTTGCTACCTGTTCGCGATGGGCGTGGGCGCGCACTTTTCCAGGTACGTGGCCGAAGAGGATGTGCTGTCGCGCTTTATCGACATCGAGCTGGCCGTGGGCCTGATCGGCGGCGTCTCGGCGGCGCTGCTGTTCATGACGTTTTCGTGGATGACGGCGCCCTTTCGCACCCTCTTGTATGTGCTGGTGTTCATGGTCGGCGCCCTGGTCGGGATGGAAGTGCCGCTGGTGATGCGCGCCCTGAACGCGCGCGACACTGCCTTCAATGACCTGGTCAGCCGCGTGCTGACCTTCGACTACCTGGGCGCGCTGGCGGTGTCGCTGCTGTTCCCGCTGGTGCTGGCGCCCCACGTGGGGCTGGTGCGCACCGGCTTTTTGTTCGGCATGCTCAATGTCGGCGTGGCCTTCTGGACCCTGTACGCGTTCCGCGCCGAACTGAGCGACGTCGGCGGGCGCGTGCTGCGCGCCTCGTTCGTCATGTTCGCGCTGGTGATCGGCTTTGCCCTGTCGGACCGCATGGTGCAGTGGGGCGAGCATGGCCTGTTCGGCGACCAGATCGTGTACTCCACCACCACTCCGTACCAGCGCCTGGTGATCACGCGCTGGAAGGATGACACGCGCCTGTACATCAACGGCAACCTGCAGTTTTCTTCGCGCGACGAATACCGCTACCACGAAGCGCTGGTCCATCCGGCGCTGCAAGCCTTGCCGTGGGCGCGCAAGGTGCTGGTGCTCGGCGGCGGCGACGGCTTGGCGCTGCGCGAAGTGCTGCGCTACCCGAACGTCAGGCAGGTCACCGTGGTCGACCTGGACCCGGCCATGACCCAGGCCTTCACCACCCGCGCGGAGCTGGTCAAGCTCAATGGCGGCGCGTTCTCCGACCCGCGCGTCAAGGTCATCAATGCCGACGCCGCGATCTGGCTGCAAAACACGGACCAGATGTTCGACGCGGCCATCGTCGACTTCCCCGATCCGTCCAGCTTCGCGCTCGGCAAGCTGTATTCGGTGCCGTTTTACGGCATGCTGCAAAAACACGTGGCGGCCAAGGGGCTGGTGGTGGTGCAATCGACCTCGCCCTTCTTTGCGCCGCACGCCTACTGGACCATCGACGCCACCCTGCGCGAGGTCGGCATGCGCACCTGGCCGTACCATGCCTACGTGCCCTCGTTCGGCGAATGGGGCTTCATCATGGCCTCGCCAGGGCATGACTATGTGCCGCCGACCAGCTACCGGCTGCCGATGCGCTACCTGAACGAAGCGACCACGCGCGAGATGTTCGCCTTCCCGCCCGACATGGGGCGCCTGGACATGGCGCCGAACCGGCTCAATACGCAGTCGCTGGTGCACGAATTCGGCCAGGACTGGCGCAGGGTGATCCGCTGATGGACCGGCGCACCTTCCTGGCGCTGGCCGGCGGCGCGGGAGCCGCAGCGGCCAGCGCGGGGCTGTTCCGGCAATGGCTGGAAATGACGCCGGCCGTGCATTATCCGGGCCGCGCCGAAGGCCATTTCTTGCGCGAGGGCGGCAAGCTGCCGGCGCCAGGCCAGGTGATCGAGACCGACATCGTGATCCTCGGCTCGGGCATCGCCGGCCTCGCCGCGGCCTGGAAGCTCGGGCGCGAAGGCCAGCGCAAGGTCCTGATGATCGACGGGCCGCAGCCGTTCGGAAATGCCGCCGGCGGCCATTTCGGCGAACTGGCGTATCCGACCGGCGGCCATTACCTGCCGCTGCCGTCGCCCGAATCGGTGCATGTGCGCGAGATCCTGTTCGACCTCGGGGTCATTGCGCGCGACCCGTACGGCGACAAGCCCTGCTACGACGAGCGCGTCATCCTGCACGGTCCGGCGGAGCGCGTGTTGTTCAACGGCCGCTGGCAGGAAGGCTTGATTCCGACCGACGGCGTGAGCGCGCAAGAGCGCGCCGAGCACGCACGCTTTTTCGCCGAGGTCGAGCGCCTGCGCACACTGCGCGGCAGCGACGCACGGCGCGCGTTCGTGTTCCCGAGCGTCTCCTCGTCGCGCGACCCGGTCTTCGATGCGCTCGACCGCATCACCTTCAAGGCGTGGCTGGACCAGCAGGGCTACCGCTCGCCGACCCTGCACTGGTACCTGAACTACTGCTGCCGCGACGACTACGGCACCCGTTACGACAAGGTGTCGGCATGGGCCGGGCTGCATTACTTCGCCAGCCGCGGCGGACAGGCGGCCAACGCCGGCAACGGCGCCTGGCTGACCTGGCCGGGCGGGATGCAGGCCGTCGCCGACAAGCTGGCCGCCGCCTCGGGCGTGCGGCGCCGCCCCGGCACCGCCTTCTCGCTCAAGCGCAGCGGGGCTGGCGTGGAAGCGCTGTGCTTCACGCTCGACGGCGGCGTGGCGCGCAGCTATCTGGTACGGGCGCGCAAGGCGATTTGCGCGATGCCGCTGTACGTGGCCGCGCGCGTGGTCGAGGACATCGGCGCCTATGGCTTCGACGTCAAACGCCACACCCCATCGTACGCGCCGTGGCTGGTGGCGAACTTCCTGATGAAGGATTTCCCGCGCGAGCTGCCGCACGCACCGCTGGCCTGGGACAATGTGGTGTGCCAGGAGCCGGGCCTGGGCTACGTGGTCTCGACCCACCAGGATATCCGCGTCACGCCGCCCGGGAAGACCGTGTTTTCGGCCTACGTGGCGCTGTCGGACCGCACGCCCGCGGCGGCGCGCACATGGATGATGAGCGCCAGCGGCGCCGACCTGGTGGCGCTGGCCGGCGCCGACCTGGCCAGCGCCTACGGCTGGAAGTTCGCGGCCTGCGTCGAGCGGGTCGAGATCACCCTGCGCGGGCATGCGATGGCGGCGCCGCTGCCCGGCTTTCGCAGCAATGCGGGCCTGGCGGCGCTACGCGAAGCGGATGGACCGATCGTGTTCGCGCACGCCGACCTGTCGGGCTTTTCGGTGTTCGAGGAGGCCGCGTGGTGGGGCGTGCAAGCGGCGCTGAAGGTGTTGAAATAGGCGCTTGCCGCTTGCCGCTTGCTCCTTGCTGTTTACTGATAAGTGGCGACGATGCGCTGCCAGGCTGGATCGTTCTTGAGTTTCTTGAGCACCGGCGCGACTTTGTCGAAAGCGGCCCGCTGGCTGTGCGGCGCCAGCATGCGCCGTTCGGTGGGCGCGCTGGCCAGGGTGACCAGGTGCAGCCTGGCCGTCATGCCGCGCGCGCGCATGTAGTAGCGCGCCATCGATTCGGCCACGACGACGCAGTCGAGCCGGCCAAGCAGCAGCTTTTCGAGGTTTTTCTCGTCGCTCGGCCCTTCGCTGCGCAGCATGCGCGAGCTGTCCAGCCAGGCGTCGATGCCGGGATAGTGGTAACCGAGCGTGACGCCGACCGAGGCGCCCGCCAGGCCGGCCGGCGCGTCCGGGCTGACCGGCTTTGCCGCCAGCGACACCAGCGCATAACGGTCGCTGGCGAAGGGCGCCGACCACAGGTATTTTTTCTGCGCCACGTCGTCGAACCATTCCGGCATCATGCCGATCACCATGCCGTCGATGCTGCCGTCTTCCAGCTTGACCTGCAGGCGCTTGCGCGGCATGTAGCGCAGCCGGAAAGTGAAGGTGCCCAGCTTGCGCTCGTTCAGGTAGTCGATCAGGTCCGGGTACATGCCGCGCCCGTCGGCCAGCATCAGCGGCGCGAAACTGGCGCTGGTGTAGACGGTGACCTCCTGGGCCGGCGCGCTGCTGGCCAGCAGCGTACACAGGACCGTCAGGGCCGCGACCAGGTTTTTCATGATGCCGATACCGCCGGGTCGCGCTTGAGGGCATGCACTTCGGCGTCGAGCGTGGCCAGGAACAGGTCGCGTTCACCGTCGACGATGCGGTCGACCTGGTCTTCGTCCATGCCGAGCGCTTCGAGCACGAAGGCGGACAGTTGCAGGCTCGCCTCCAGCGTTTCGGGCACGACGATGGTGGCGCCGGCGCGTTTGAGCGCGCGCGCATGCTGTTCGTCGCGCGAGCGCACCAGCAGCGGCACGTCGGGAAATTCGCGCCGGATGCCGCGCACCGCGTGCAGGGCCGACGCCGGATGGTCCATCGTGAGCACGATCGCCGGCGACTCGCCGGCGTTCACGTGGCGCAGCAGTTCGGCGCGCGCGGCGTTGCCGAAGTAGACCGGCAAGCCCTGGCCGTGCATCTTGGTGGCCAGGCGCGCATCGTTTTCAAACGCGATGTAGCCGATGCCTTCGGTCGTGAGCAGCTTGGCCAGTTGCTGGCCGACGCGTCCGAAACCGGCGATGATGATGTGGCCGCGCGCGGCGCTAAGGGCCGCCTGGTCGGGCGTGGCCGCTTGCTCGTCGCCGCGCGGCTCCCAGCGCGTGCCGATTTCGCGCCCCAGGCGCGCCAGCATGGGCGTGACGAACAGGGACAGGCCGACGGCGAGCATGACGCGCGCGCCCAGGTCGGCGTCGACCAGTTTGCTGGCAGTGGCGTAGCCGATCACGATGAAGGCGAATTCGCCGCCCTGGCCGAGCAGCAGGCCGCCTTCGAGCGCGCGTCCCCAGCTCAAGCCGCCGATGCGGAACAGCACGGCGATCACCAGCGCCTTGATGGCGATCAGGCCGAACACGGCGGCGGCCAGCCACAGCGGCGCGTCGATGACCTGGCGCGCGTCCATGCCCATGCCGACCGTCATGAAGAACAGGCCCATCAGCAAGCCTTTGAAGGGCTCGACCATCAGCTCGACTTCGTGCTTGAATTCGGTTTCGGCCAGCAGCAGGCCGGCGATCAGGGCGCCGAGCGCCATCGACAGGCCGGCCGCCGCGCTCAGGCCGGCGATGCCGAGGGTCGTGAGCAGCACCAGGGCCATGAACACGTCGGGCTGGCGATGCCGCGTGAAGATGCGGAACAAGGGATGGATCAGGCGCCCGCCGACCAGGTAGATCAGGGCGATGGCGGCCCCCGCCTTGACCATGGTGATGGCCACCAGCGAGACGATGCCGTCGGACTCGCCCTTGGCCATGACCCCGATCAGGATCAGCAGCGGCACCACGGCCAGGTCTTGCAGCATGAGGATGGAAAAACCGGCCTGGCCGAGCGGCGTGTTGGTGCTGTGCTGCTCGTTCATCAGTTGCATGACCACGGCGGTCGAGGAGAGCGAGAGCACGATCCCGAGGATGACGGCGCTCTCTGTGCGGTAGCCGAGCAGCCAGATGGCCGTGCCGAGCAGGCCGGCGCTGATGCAGACCTGGGCCGTGCCGGCGCCGAACACCCAGCGCCGCAGCGACCACAGGCGGGCGGCCGACAGTTCCAGGCCGATCATGAACATCAGGAACATGACCCCCAGCTCGGCCAGCGCGACCACGCCTTCGGCGCGCGGGAAGGTGAGGTAGGCCAGCCAGGGATGGGTGTCGGCGAACAGGCCCAGGCCGAACGGGCCGAGCAGGGCGCCCACGGCCAGGAATCCGAGCACCTGGTTGATGCGCAGGCGTTGCAGGGTGGGAATCAGGATGCCCGCCAACGAGAGGAACAGGAGGATTTCCCGCAGGAAGGGGAAGGCGTGTTGCTCTTGCACGGGGTGGGGCCTGTCGTGTGGTTGGTCGCACTTGCCATTTTATAACAGGGGGTGCGGCGTGGCGGGCGTTTATGACTGTGGCTGGCAGAAAGGTGGGCGGCCGCCCACGGTCGCCCTGGCGCGGCTGCGCCGGCGCTCGGCGGCTTGGCCTTGCCTTGCGACCGCGCAAGAGCTTGGTTGTATCCGTGAGGCAAGATGATGGACCTGCCGCCTGATCGGAGTGTCTGTATGAAGCCTTCGTTTTTTGCCGTCCGCACCAATTACCCCAGCCGCGCCTCCACCGACCGCAGCGCGCTGTACCAGGCGATCGGCTGGGATGCCCTGATTGGCGTGACGGCCTACCAGAATACCTGCGCCACCCGGATCAGCCTGGCGCTGGTGCGCTCGGGCATGCGCCTGCCGGGTCGCCTGGCCATCCTCAAGGGCGAGTACAAGGGCAGTCTGGTCGAACCCGGCCATGCGCGCCTGTCGATCCTGCTGCAACGCCGTAACCTGCTCGGCCTGCCGGAAATTTATCGCGGCGGCCGGGCGCGCCAGGCCATCGGCAAGCGCAGCGGGATCGTGTCGTTCTGGCGCATCCAGGACGAGGGGCCGGACCAGGGCCATATCGATATTGTTTATCCGGACCCGAACGGCAGTCCGGCCTGCGGCACCGAATGCTACTGGCAAGCCCAGGAAATCTGGTTCTGGCCGCTCGAATAGCCGGCCCGGCCAGGACAGGCCCGGCCAGGACAGGCCCGGCCAGGACAGGCCCGGCCAGGACAGGCCCGGCCAGGCGATTTGTTCAGCTCGCTTTCTGGCGCCTCCCGGTCTCGGCCTGCCGGCGCGTATCGGTGCAGTGAATCGGCTGCGCCAGTTCGATGTGATCGCCGCGCGCCTGCTCGCCACGCAGCTGCACATAGCGGGTGAGCGCGTCATCCAGGCCCGGCATGAGCATGCCGCGCTCGGTGTGCAGCGCACTGTAGGCCGGGCGCGGCGCCAGGTAGCGGCAGGCGGCCCCCGGCTGCGCTTCGAGCCGGCTGGCGTCGACCCCGGCCTGGCGCGCCGCCTTGCCGGCCAGCTCGGCCCAGGTGAGCGGGTCGCCGTTGGTCAGGTGCCAGAGCCCGCTTTCCTTGTCGATGGCCAGGTCGAGGCAGGCGTTGACCAGGTCGGGCACGTAGGTCGGCGTGACCGTGATGTCGCTGGCGGCCGCGAACGGGGCGCCGCTTTCCAGGCTGGCCAGCGCCTGGGTCAGGAAATTGTGGCTGTCCCAGGGGCCGAAGAAGGAGCTGGTGCGCACTACCAGCGCCCCCGGTTGCCGCTCGAGGACGGCGCGCTCGGCGGCGGCCTTGCTTTTGCCGTAGATATTGATCGGCGTGACCTTGTCGCTTTCCACGTACGGGCATTGCTGGCGGCCGTCGAACACCAGGTCGCTGGAAAAGGTGGTCAGGTGTAGCCGGTGGCGCGCGCAGGCGGCGGCCAGCACCGCCGGGCCGGCCACGTTGTCGCGAAAGCAGCGTTCGACATCGTTCTCGGCCTCGTCCACCCGCACGTAGCCGCTGGCGTTGATGACGGCCCAGGGCTGGTAGCGCTGCATGGCGCGCTCCACCGAGACCGGGTCGGCGATGTCCATCTGCTGGCGGCTGAGCAGCCGGTAGGCCAGGTTGCGGCGCGCGCAGATGCGGGCGAAGGCGCGCCCCAGGGTGCCGGTGGCGCCGGCGATCAGGATCGGGGCGGACGCCGTGCCGACCAGGCTGTGCCCGTCGGCTGTGATCGAGGTTGGCGCTTCGGGCGTGGCCACGGGCGCGCACAGGCAGCGCCCGGCGCGCCGCCACCAGCCCTGGCCGCGCAGCACCGGATGGGTGGGCGCGCGCCCGGCGGCCAGTTCGCGCATCATGGCCGCCAGCGCGGTGGGACGCGGCAGCGGCGCGCGCACGTCGAACGGCCCCGGTTCGTAATAGCCGCGGCAGGCGGTCACCAGGCAGTTCCAGTCGAACGAGCCGAGCAAGGCCCAGACGGTGACGGCGCGCAGGTCGACCCCGTTGCGCCGCGCTTGCTGCCCGGCTTCCCATACTTCCAGCAGCCAGCGCAGCTGGTCTTCGCGGTTGGCGTCGATGTGCGCCTCGGTCACCGCCAGCGCGATGCCGTAGCGGTCCCAGATTTCTTGCAGGAGCGGGCCGATGCCGGGCGTGGGCGTAGCCAGGGCGCGCGCGGTTTCGATGTCGGCGCAGTGTACGCCATCGGCGTCGCCGCGAAAATGCGCCGGGTAGCGTTCGACCCGGTGGTCGAGCCAGCGCTCGCTGGTGACATAGTAATTGACGCCGATGATGTCGGGCGGGCAGGGATTGTCGCGGAACCAGAGCAGCTCGGCCGGATCGGCGCCGTGGCCGGTCAGGTAGCCCCACAAGGCGTGTCCGGGGTCGACTTTGCCGCACAGCAGGTCCCAGGCCAGCCAGCGCCGCTCGTTGTAGAAGCTGGCGCAGCGGGCCATGGCGGGGGTGCTGTAGGTTTTGCCGAGGTCGTCGGTCTGGATCAGGCGGGCCTGCGGGTTGACCCGGCGGATCGCGCGCATCGCCAGCACGGTGGCGCGGCACTGGATCAGCAGCGCCCGCAGGAAACTGCGGTCGTCGCGGCCATGCGGGTACCACAGCCCGTACAGGCCGGAAAAGCGCGCCGTGGTCAGCGGTTCGTTGACCGGGGTATAGTCGGTGATCCACGGGTAGCGCGCGGCCACGGCGCCGGCGTATTCTGCCAGCCCGGCGGCGAAGGCCGGGTCGGTCAGGCAGGTATGGCGCGGGCCGCTGCCGTGGTGTACCAGACCGGCGATGGGGGTGACGCCGGCCTCGCGCAGGGCGTGCAGGCGTTGGTCGCACCAGCGCCAGTCGGCGCCGGCCAGGCCGGCGGGCGCCACCCGCTCCCACAGCAGCGGGTAGCGGATCTGGCTGATCCCCAGTGAGGCAAAGCGCGCCACGTCGTCGGCGCGGTCGTGATGTCCATTCCTTTCTATCCTGAATGTTGCATAAACCGCCGCCGCAGCGTCACTTTTCCGATGCCGGAGTTTTTCAACTTAAATCGGAATGTCGCGGGCGATAGCGTCCCTACCCAATTGAACGGGACAGTCAATGAAGCGGTTT
>NZ_WHJF01000489.1:0-312 GCF_011682185.1 Massilia genomosp. 1 | reverse complement strand
TAGGAAACCGAAGACTCCCCCAATAGGAGCATTTGTTCAAGTTCCTTGCGGGGGTCACCCCATCGCCCATCACGCTACGTGATCAAAATGGCGCCGAAACCCATCAGGTTGAGTGACCATACTCACCCACGCCACCCGCAGTACCACGATCTGTAGCAAGCACAATCCGCTTCCGCTGGTCGCAGAAGCGGAAATTTGCAAGCTAGTTGTCGCCTAAATACGATTTTTACGCTGCTTTTTTGAGTGCTTGATTTTTCTCCTTTTTGGTGACGGCTTCCGTGACACTTTTTTCGGGATTGAGGTGTACCGTCG
>NZ_WHJF01000488.1:0-313 GCF_011682185.1 Massilia genomosp. 1 | reverse complement strand
CGCCCGATGCGGACTCTTTTACATCCACGCAGAAAGCGGCCTCCCAGCTGGTCAGGTGATGGGGGAATATGCCGTGCTCGCGGCACCATGCCTGCAAGGCCTCGTCGGGCAAGCCATGGGTGGCCTTGAGTGCGGCGAACTGTTCTGCAGCAGTCCAGTCCTGGGGGCGCTTCTCGCGCGCTGTTGGGTAAGCGATCCATCAACCCCAGACTGTTCAGGAAGTCACGCCGCTGGTTAAATCGGGGGTATGCAAATCCTTCATATTCCACGGCAGCAGCGCCGCTACATCATCCACGGTTTTCGCCGCCGGCAA
>NZ_WHJF01000487.1:0-315 GCF_011682185.1 Massilia genomosp. 1 | reverse complement strand
AGAAAACCCTTCATTCGTTCATTCAGTGACGCTTGCTGGTCATGCCATTCGTAGCGAGCAGACTTGCTCATACATCCTCCTTGAAAGATTCAACTTTGCCAGAAATGATGCACCACTTCGGTGCGATGACGCACATTCTCCCTGGCACACGCAGCGCTCAAGGCGCTTGCAGAACACTGCGATAAAACAGATCCAGACGCTGCTCCAGCGCCTTCACCACATCTTCGCGTGCCTGCGGCGCCGGTTGAAACAAAAACCGCCCGAAGTATTCGCCCTGCACGCAGTTCAGCAAAAACGTCGGAATCAATTCCAGCG
>NZ_WHJF01000486.1:0-315 GCF_011682185.1 Massilia genomosp. 1 | reverse complement strand
CACACTCGACAGGATTTTTTCGAAGTAGCCCTGTGAGCGATTGGCGAGCTTTTGCTCGATGAATGTGCCTTCGGGGCGAAGCTTGGAGGCTTGCGCCGAACATATGCCGAGAAACATTGCCAATCCGACGATGTACTTAAAAGGCGGTCTCTTCATTTCACTCCTCACGATACGCGACGATGATGATGGATACCCGGCCTGGGGGAACGCCCCGGGCATTGGCTGCAACGACTTAGCAAACAACTTCGCAATATAGCCCCATTGTTATAAGAAATATACAAATTTGTTGCTATACCATTTTCGTCATTGAAATAA
>NZ_WHJF01000485.1:0-318 GCF_011682185.1 Massilia genomosp. 1 | reverse complement strand
CAGCGTGTTGTCCATCGGCCAGGCGTCGAAGTTGCGGAAGCTGGCGCTGACCGGGTCGTTGTTGTAGGCCTCGATCTGGTCGATCAGGCTTTGCACGGAGACGCCATCGTTCAGCAGTTCCTGGCAGGCGGCCCATTGCTGCTCGGCCCAGGCGGCGCCGCCTTCGCGTTTCAGCGCGCTCAGAAGCGGGAACAGCGACAGTTCGACACCGGCAAAAATGTCGGACGAGTTGGTGCGGATTTCCGGGCAGTTGAAGACGGTGGCGCTGATCCCTTGCGCCCAGGCTGCCTGCGCGACGCTTTCGAGGCGCATCTTGGC
>NZ_WHJF01000484.1:0-318 GCF_011682185.1 Massilia genomosp. 1 | reverse complement strand
AACAGCAGCGGATTGAGCGCGATCGAAATAATCGCTCCAGCCAGGAGCAGGCTCTGGCCCTCTTTCGGCAGCAAGCCGAGCGCCATGCCCAGCGCCGCCAGGATGAACGAGAACTCGCCGATCTGCGCCAGGCTGGCCGACACCGTCAGCGCGGTATTGAGCGGATAGCGCAGCGCGATCACCAGCGCGAACGCCACCAGCGACTTGCCGAACATGATCACGCCGACCACCGCCAGCACCCTTAGCGGGCTCTCGACCAGCACCATCGGATCGGCCAGCATGCCGACCGAGACGAAGAACAGCACCGAAAATGCATCG
>NZ_WHJF01000483.1:0-319 GCF_011682185.1 Massilia genomosp. 1 | reverse complement strand
CTGGTCCTTCTTGTCGGCCACCGGCGCGGCTGGCGCGGCCACCGCGGTCGCGACCGGGAAAGCCGTCTTGTTGTCCTTGCCCGCCGCCGGCAGCACGGTGGTGCCCTTGCCAAGCTTGGTCTGGAACAGCCAGTCCTTGTAGTCGTCCAAATCACCGTCGAACGGTTGCAGCTTGCCGTCGGCGACGATGATGAACTGGTCGGTGGTGGCGCGCAGCAGGTGGCGATCGTGCGATACCACCACCAGCGTGCCCTCGAACTGCGCCAGCGCCATGGTCAGCGCCTCGCGCGTTTCCAGGTCCAGGTGATTGGTTGGTTCA
>NZ_WHJF01000482.1:0-319 GCF_011682185.1 Massilia genomosp. 1 | reverse complement strand
CCAACAGGTCCAGCAAGGGCGCGAAGCGTTCGATGAAATGGCGGTAGCCCTGGACCACGCCGGACAAGTCCCAGCCATCCTGCACCAGGTCCTGCAGCGGCCTGCCTGATACGCCCGGCAGCGCGCTGGCCCGGCACACAAACAGCTTGTCCTTCACGCCCACACGCGCGAGCAGTTCTTCGAGAACGCCGGCATGGCTGGCCGGGTGGCCGAACATGCCGGGTGCGATCATGGCGTAGCCCTCCCACAGCATTTCCTTGCGCAGCAGTGCGCGCTCGGGCGCGTCGATGCTGCCGGCGCCCGAGAGCACCAGGGTCCA
>NZ_WHJF01000481.1:0-319 GCF_011682185.1 Massilia genomosp. 1 | reverse complement strand
GGCATGCCGATCGGCAAGCCGTACGTTACCGATTACCTGTTCATCGACGCCCTGTCGCTGCTCGGCGGCCTGGCGCTGCTGTGGATGGCGGCGCGCGTGCGCCGGCGCGGCCGCTCCGGCGAGCTGCACAGCGTCTGGCGCGAGCCGGCACCGCTGGCGCTGTCCCCGCAAACGAATTCAAGCCAAATACCTTCTAACCAAATGGAGCAAATGTAATGCGAGTTGTCCCTGTGTGTGCTTTCCGTGCAATTCCCATGGCCTGTATGACCATGATCGCCACCATGGCCCTGCCGGCCATGGCCCAGGCGCCTGTCGAAAC
>NZ_WHJF01000480.1:0-321 GCF_011682185.1 Massilia genomosp. 1 | reverse complement strand
CTCGTCCATGACGCCCACCAGCAATCCCTGCCCACCCACGGCCATCTGCGCTCGCAAGTGTGCTGCGCGCTGTACTGCCTGTGGGCGCGGCGCGAGCTGGCGGTATCGAGCGATCCTTGGGGCGATGCGGTGGCGGCGCTGCGTGCCATTTACGCGTCCATGCCGGAGGCGCTGGAAGAACTGGAATGGGCGGTGCGCCCGGACGATCCTCCTGCTGGCGGCGGCTCCGGCTACGTGGTCGACTCGCTACGCTCGGCGCGTCTGGTGCAGGCCGCAGGCACATATGAAGAGGTGGTGCGCGCGGCGGTCAGCCTGGGCAAC